>JABDDT010000137.1 GCA_013287475.1 Bacteroidota bacterium | reverse complement strand
TGGTCGGTGATAAAAAAATCAATGCCTATGGAGTCTGGGCCGAATCTGCATTTCCATCGATGCTTACCCTGAAAATGATAAAAGGGAATTACAATCATTTCAGTGATCCTTCATCCATCCTCATCAGCGAGTCACTTGCTAAAAGTCTTTTCGGAAATGAAGATCCCGTAAATAAAATCATTTCTGTCAACAGGGAATTTGATATAAAGGTTTCAGGTGTTTATGAAACCCTGCCTTTCAATACTGATTTTCGGGATGTTCAATTCCTCGCAGCTTGGGAGAATAAAAACAATGCAGGAAATACCCATAACGATGACTGGCTCGATCACCATTTCCAGGTATATGTTCAGCTGCAGAACAATGCTTCTTTTTCTGTTATTTCTGCCAAAATAAAGAATCTGAGCAAGCCTCATATTGTTGGAGGATGGGAAGAACTCATGATTCACCCAATGGATCGCTGGCATTTGTATACCAATTTTAAGGGTGAAGGAAGAAATGAAGAGGGCCGGATCCAGTTTGTCTGGCTTTTTGGACTTATAGGCGTTTTTGTTTTAGTCCTTGCCTGTATCAATTTCATGAACCTAAGTACTGCGAGAAGTGAGAAAAGAGCTAAAGAAGTAGGCATAAGGAAAACCATGGGTTCTCTAAGACGGTATTTAATTCTTCAGTTCATCGGAGAATCCATGATGATGACATTTTTGGCATTGATTATCGCACTGATCATTGCACTCGTCTCTCTTCCATCTTTTAATCTTATAGCAGGTAAACATTTATTTATTCCTTTTCTTCAATATCCATTTTGGCTCTGCATACTTGGATTTACTTTTCTCACCGGGTTTATGGCGGGAAGCTATCCGGCATTCTTTCTTTCGGGATTCAAACCGGTAAAAGTTCTTAAAGGAAATTTCAAGACCGGAAAACTGGCTTCACTTCCGCGTAAAGTAATGGTCGTTCTGCAATTTTCAGTTTGCATAGCCCTCATAATTGGAACAATCATTGTTTATCAGCAGATCCAATTTGCAAAAAACAGGCCTCTCGGATATTCCACTCAGCGACTGATCATGACAGAAATGAAATCCGAATCTTTAAAAAAACATTTTGAAGCATTGAGAAATGATTTGTTGAAGACGGGCGCCGTAGAGAATGTGGCTCAATCATCCAGTCCTTCAACAGAAGTCATGAATGCCATGATGGGATATAGCTGGAAAGGAAAGGATCCGAATAAACTGGCCATCATTGGTACTGTTTTCGTCAGCTATGATTATGGCAAAACGATGGATTGGAAATTATTGGATGGGCGTGATTTTTCAAGAGATTTTCCAACGGATAGCGGTGCTTTTATTTTGAATGAAGCTGCAGTCAATTTTACAGGATTAAAAAATCCGGTTGGGGAAGTGATCCACTGGCATAATAAAGACAACCCAATCATCGGTGTGGTAAAAGATATGATCATGCAGTCCCCCTATAAACAGACTGATCCCACTTTCTTTACACTCTTCGATCGAAGAAATGTTTTTGTTCTGATCAGGCTGAATAAGGATATCCCGGCACCATTGGCATTGTCACGCATAGAAAATGTATTCAACAGGTATGATCCTGACACAGCATTTGAATATGCATTTACAGCTGACAACTACAATCTTAAATTTTCAGATGAAGAACATATAGGAAATATTTCGACTGTTTTTTGTGTGCTGGCAATTTTCATTTCCTGCCTTGGATTATTCGGGCTGGCTTCTTATATCGCTGAACAACGCACTAAAGAAATTGCTGTAAGAAAAGTGTTGGGTGCTTCAGTAATCAATCTATGGAAGCTTCTCTCATCCGAGTTTATTATGCTTGTATTTATTTCATGTCTCATTGCTACACCTATCGCATGGTATTCCCTTTATGAATGGTTACAGAGGTATGATATCAGAACACCCATCTCTATCTGGATTTTTATCGCGGTAAGCGGGGGCACGCTATTGATAGCGCTTCTAACAATAAGTTATCAGATTCTCAAAGCTGCCATACTCAACCCCGTAAATCAACTAAGGTCGGAATAGTTAAAATGAGTATTACTTGTTGATAATGTGACCGGACCAAGCTTTTATTTTTATTAGCTTTGATCTTGAATTTTCAAGTTCATTATTATGCAACTCACCGCTAAACTCGTTCAGCTACTTCCTCAACAAACCGGAACAGGTAAAAACGGCCAATGGAAAAAACAGGATATGATTGTCGAAACAGAAGCAACTTATCCCAAGAAAATTTGTGTTTCAGTATGGGGAGATAAAATTGACACTGTAAGTCTTCAACCGGGCAACCTCCTGAAAATAGATTTTGATGTGGAAAGCAGGGAATTCAATGGACGCTGGTATACCGATGTTAAAGCCTGGAAAATTGAAGTAGCGGCAACTGCTTCTCCGGCAGGTGTGGAAAAACTAACAAGTAATACAGGCCCGGAAAATACAAATAACGACGACGATCTTCCATTCTAGAAAGCAGTTGCTCCCCGCAAATAGGGTTACAATTATTCTTACAAACCCTTCGATTTTCTGG
>JABDDT010000136.1:2381-2613 GCA_013287475.1 Bacteroidota bacterium | reverse complement strand
GCTTTTAGTGATAGCGCCGATGGGCCAGATGGAAACCGGTAAATCAGAAGATCGCTGACGAAGATATTCAACCTGCGATTTATTATCTGTGATGGGCTGTGTATTCGGAATAAGAAAAACATCTGTGAACCCGCCTGCTGCAGCTGCCGCAGAGCCCGTCTCCAGTGTTTCTTTGAATTCATAACCCGGATCAGCAAAATTGGAAAAAATATCAACCCATCCGGGACTTATC
>JABDDT010000136.1:0-2371 GCA_013287475.1 Bacteroidota bacterium | reverse complement strand
AGCGATCCATGCTAAAATTCTTTTAATCTGAAGACCTTTTTGTTCAATAACCTGGTCTGTCTTTTCTGAAATTGAAGGAGCAATCTCGCGGATTGCGCCCTTTTCAATTAAAATATCCTGAATGGTTCCGTTATGGGAAGAGAGCGGGTCAGTAATGCAAGCCTGTTTAATTAGAAGCTTCATCTAGAAGGAATTGCGCGAAGATACGGTATAGGAATGAATTCATTTTAGGGCAATAATTTTTTATCTTAAATTGCGCACCTTTAGGGAGTTGACAGTTGGCGGTTGACCAATGATCGATAATTAGTAATTTAAATATTTCGGGACGTAGCGCAGCCCGGTAGCGCGTTTGCATGGGGTGCAAGAGGCCGCTGGTTCGAATCCAGTCGTCCCGACTTTTTGAGGTGTTAACAATGCCAAAAGCCCGTCCTGGCCCAGGTTGGACGGGCTTTTAATTTTTTCAAAATATTATTGCAAAAAACCCAATCTGTCAGAGATCATTATCTATAAGCCATAATCTTATAATGGCATCCATAAGAGAAACCAGATATTGAAAAGAATTCGGTTTTCTTAGAAAACAATTGGTCCCATATTCATAAGCCAGTTTTCGGTCCATATGAAGAGAAGAAGTGGTCAGGATTATAATTGGTATGTGACTATATTGTTTTTCGCGTCTGATTTCCTGAAGTACAAGAAGTCCTATAATACCAGGCAAATTCAGATCCAACATGATTAATGATGGAAACAGTTTATCCGGGTCCCTGAGGTCTTCAAGCAGTTGATCTCCTGTTTCTATAAATGCATAATCTCCCTGGTATTTATTTTCAAGGAATGCATCCAGAATGATCTGCCGGTCGTCGGGATCATCATCCACTATATAAACCAGTTTATTATCGCTTCTCTTCATAATAAAAAATAATAATGAGCAGGAGGATCAGATTAAAAGAATTTTAGCATGGATCGCTAAAATGGTGGAAAATATTCAACAATAACAAATGATGGAAGCTTACCATCTGAATATTTCCTGATCTGATAGAACTATGTAATTAGAGAAGGTTTATTCATTTTCTTTAGCAGGTATTGGAGATTTATCAGATTTTAGTCGCTTTTTAGATTTTAATTCATGTTTAGATATTCTTTCATGTTTTTTAACCCATTTCTCCATAAGCAATTTTATTGCCATGCTTCTTTCATGTTGTTCCTCACTTGTTGAATGCATATGAAATAATCTCTATTAAATTAAGCTTTTATTTCGATAATTGATGGATTTACTGCATAAAACATAGGCATATAAGGGTTTTCACTTACACGGAATAATGAGTCCTGGCAAATGATGAGGAACACTTAAATCTTAAGTACCTTTAATGTTCTCTTCTTCGAATGGCTTATTCCGGTTACAGGAATGCAATTAAAATGTTTACGGCAAATAAGGATAAAATAAAAATAAGATCATCAAATCTCTTTCCGGTTGTTGGCATTGGCGCATCTGCAGGGGGACTGGACGCATATAAAAAATTATTAAAAGCCATTCCTGAAAATTCAGGAATGGCTTTTATTCTGGTACAGCACCTCGATCCTGCTCACGAAAGTATTTTAGCAGATCTTCTTCAAAGAGTAACAACTATACCAGTTCAGGAGATAACAGATATTATTCCTTCAAATAAGTTACTTACGGCCACCGATGGTTTGCTCAAATTGAGCGACAGACTTCCCAAAAGCCATCGCAACATGCCGATCGATATTTTCTTCGCTTCTCTGGCGGAAGTCCACCAGAGCCATGCGATTGGTGTAGTGTTATCCGGAACTGCAAACGATGGAACACTGGGTTTAAAAGCCATCAAGGATCACGGAGGAATTACCTTTGCACAGGAAGTTCAATCTGCTGCTTACGATGGGATGCCACAAAGTGCTATTGATGCGAACGTGGTGGATTATATATTATCTCCTGAAAAGATTCCAGGGAAACTATTGACTTTAAATAATACGTTAAAAACCGGCTCACCTGATTCATCGAAAGATATACAGCAACTCGAAGAGGAAGGTTTAAAACAAATTCTTTCTTTGCTCAGAACGCGAAAGGGCATAGACTTTACTTATTATAAGCAAACAACAATTAACCGGCGAATTAACAGGAGAATCGCCTTAAGCAATATAGGCGGAATTGATGAATACCTGACTCATCTTAAGCAGGACAATTCTGAATTGGACATTTTATACCAGGATTTACTTATTCCGGTAACTGAATTCTTCCGTGATCAAAAAGTATTTGAAAATTTAAACGAAATAGTATTTCCGGCTCTTTTTAAAGACAGACCGCCAAATGAACCATTACGCTTTTGGGTTGCCGGCTGTTCTACCGGAGAAGAAGCTT
>JABDDT010000135.1 GCA_013287475.1 Bacteroidota bacterium | reverse complement strand
TGTTCAGATCAAAACCTATTCTATTATCTATAACGCTATCGAAGAAGTAAAGAGCGCCATGGAAGGGATGCTGGAACCCAAGATCCAGGAAAAAGTGGTGGCCAATGTTGAAATACGAAATGTATTCAAATTCGATAAGGCTACCGTTGCCGGTTGTTATGTACTGGACGGAAAAATATACCGGAATTCCAAAATCAGGCTTGTTCGCGACGGTATTGTGATTTATCCGGTTGGTGAAGGTGCTACAGCAGAACTCGCTTCCCTGAAAAGGTTTAAGGATGATGCCAAAGAAGTGCCGTCCGGAATGGAATGCGGACTGGTTATTAAAAACTATACGGACTATCATGTAGGTGATATTGTTGAAGCGTATGAGGAAGAGGAAGTGAAAAGAACATTATAATTGTTAATGGTTAATTGTTAATTGTATACCAAATTGACAATTAACCATTAACAATTGGCAATTAGAGAGTGTATTTTTGAAGGTTTCAGATTTGAGTTTATGAAGAAATTAATATCTGCTGCATTTACCCTGCTGATTGCGTCAGTCTCCATGGCGCAGCAAAAAGTTGTAGCTGATAAAATCGTTGGTATCGTAGGTGATAAGATCGTCCTGAAATCCGAAATCGCCATAGCTAATGAGGATATTAAAAGACAAGGCGGACAGGAACAAGACGAATGTACCATCCTTGACGGTATGCTCGTGCAGAAAGCCCTGGTTTTACAAGCTGAGAAAGACTCCATTCCAGTAACAGAAGAGGAAATTGATGCGGAGATCGATCAGAAAATTCGCTATTTCGAACAACAATACGGAAGTAAAGAGGCTCTTGAGCAAATTGCAGGCAGGACCATCTATCAGATGCGTGAAGAATTTCGCCAGCCTATCAAGGAGCAACGTATGGCACAGGGTATGCGAAATAAAATTGTAGATGGTATTAAAATCACTCCTACTGAAGTCAAAGAATATTATGAGAAGATTCCTAAGGACAGCCTCTTTTTTTATGAATCAGAACTCCAGATCGGGCAGATCGTAATCTATCCAAAAGCCAGCCGCGACATTGAGTTGCTTGCCATCGATGAGCTTAATGAATACAAAACACAGGTTGAAAGCGGTACTAAAAGATTTGAAACACTCGCTTCTTTATACTCAGATGATCCAGGGAGCAAAGACAAGGGGGGCATGTACCAGATAAACCGCATGGAAAAACAATGGGATCCTGTTTTCCTTGCAGCTGCTTTCCGTTTAAAGGATGGGCAGATTTCACCGGTAATAAAAACAAAATTTGGTTATCATATCATACAAATGGTAAGCCGTAATGGCGATGACGCTGTTATCCGCCATATTCTTCGCATACCTCAAATTACTGACACTGAATCCAAAGAAGCAATAGTTAAACTGGATTCCATCCGCCAGCAACTGGTTTCAGGTTCCATCGAATTTGGCGCTGCTGTTGCAAAATACAGTGACGATGAAAATGCCAAATTCACTGCAGGTATGCTCCTGGCGCGGGATGGATCAAACTATCTGAAAATTGATGAGCTGGATAAAGATATGGTGCTGCTTTTGAAGAAGTCCAATCTGAATGCGGGCCAATATTCAGAGCCTACCGTATTTACAGATGAACGTGGTAAAAAAGGTGTCCGAATCATATATCTTCTTTCAAAATCAGAACCCCATAGGGAAAACCTTAAGGACGATTATAACAAGGTCGCCCAGAGAGCTTTGGAACAAAAAAAGAATAAGGCGCTTCAAACCTGGTTCCAAACAAGGATTTCCACTTATTATATCATGATCGATGGTGATTACAGGAATTGCGGAAACCTTTCAAAATGGCAAACCCGCCAGTTTACGAGCTCAAACTAGTATACATAAGCTATTCGGAAGAAAAATTGGGACACAATAATTCGATTTTCATTCTGTTATAGTATATTACAAGTAGGTTAGATGGAGAAAAGCAGGGAATGTGATGGTTGAGATCCATTTGAAAACAACGGATATGATTAGCATTTTAATAGCAGACGATCATAAGCTGATTAGAGAAACCTGGACGTATATCCTGAACAGCGATTCACGTTTTAAGGTGATCGGAACCTGCTCAAATTCTGAAGATGCAGTTACTTTTAGTAAGCAGAAGCATCCCAATGTGGTCCTGATGGATATTAACATGATTCCTTATTCAGGTATTGAAGCTACCCGCCGTATTAATGAAGTTTCCCCGCAGTCTTACGTGATAGGCGTTACCATGCATTCTCAACCCTCCTATGCAAAAAAGATGTTACTGCGTATCCGGTGAAGAAACGGATGACCGGGTTCAATATTTAGTTTTACCGATGCGACCCCTGCTCCATCCTGCCCGCGGTTATGTTGTTTTTCCATGAGCAGGTACAGCTTGTTTAAACCATACAATGCCGTACCATATTTCTGGAGATAAAAGGAGAAAGGTTTGCGAAGTCTGATGAATGCCAATCCGCATTCATGTTTAATTTCGTCGCTCAATTTTTTCTTTTTTAGTATGCCGGATATCAGGTTCCGACACTCACTTCAGTTTTTCCGGTCCTAAACCTGTAGTTCTGAATCGTTTAAACGAAAGCGAAGCGCAAAGGTAATCGAATTTGACTAAAAGAAGAAAAGAGGGTGTTACATTACAATGGGGCTGTTATTCATAAAATGAATCAA
>JABDDT010000134.1 GCA_013287475.1 Bacteroidota bacterium | reverse complement strand
ATGCTATTGAAAAGAAACAACTTTATCCCGGCAAGGTACTCCTGGATGCAACCAGTGGAAATACTGGAATCGCCTATGCCCGGATAGGTAGAATCCTTGGAATTCCTGTTTCTCTATGCTTACCTGAGAATGCTTCATCAGAAAGAAAATCAATACTCCGTAAACTGGGTGTTGATCTTATACTTACCTCCCGTTTTGAGGGAACCGATGGTGCCCAGGAGGTCGCCCGATCATTGACGGAAAAATCTCCTGACTTATACTTTTATGCAGATCAATATAAAAATGAAAATAACTGGAAAGCCCATTTTGAAGGAACGGCTGTTGAGATACTAAAAGAACTTCCGAACATCACGCATTTTGTTACCGGCCTTGGAACTACAGGGAGTTTTGTTGGTACGGGCAGGAGGCTTAAAAAGGAAAACCCAAAGATCCGGCTTATATCCCTGGAACCAGACAACCCACTGCATGGACTGGAGGGTTGGAAACATCTTGAAACAGCTTTGGTTCCGGGTATTTATGATGCTTCCATAGCGGATGAGAATCTTGAGATATCTACGGAAGAAGCATATGAGATGATCATAAAAGTAAATGAAAAAGAAGGACTTCTGCTGAGTCCGTCTTCAGCTGCAAATCTGGTAGGTGCCATCCGTGTTGCTTCCAGACTTGAAAAGGGAATTGTAGTTACACTCCTTCCAGATAATGGGGATAAATACGGAGAACTCAATAAAAAATTATTTAAATGATCCTTATTGATACCAACCCCCTCGCGGAACTAAAGACAGAAAGCGTTCAAATTTTTCCAGATGAATGTTGTGGATTCTTATTTGGGTCTGAACAGGCTGATGGTACCCGAACCGTTTCTAAAATATGGGTTGTAGATAATGCCAAACCCGGTGATAAGAGAAGAAGATTTGAAATAAGTGCGAAGGATTATATGCATGCAGAAAGATTCGCTTTGGATAACGATATGCTGCTATTGGGAATTTATCATTCCCATCCAAATCATCCGGCCATTCCTTCTGAACACGACCGGATTGCTGCACAACCCTGGTTTTCATACGTTATTATTTCAGTGATGCAGGGAAAATTTGACCATATACGCAGCTGGAAGCTTAACGAAGATTCACAATTTGAAGAAGAAAATATTTCATCAGTTCATTTAAACAAAATCATATAATGGCAACAGTAATTATTCCAACACCACTGCGAAAATTCACAAATCAAACAGCCAGACTTCAGATTGAAGCTGGAACAGTAGGTGAGATAATAGAAAGAATCACATTAGATTTTCCGGAACTGAAAAAACATCTGTTGGACCAGCAGGGTAGTCTGCGGTCATTTGTAAATATATTTTCAGGTGATGACGATATAAGAGATCTGCAAAAAGAGAAAACACCTGTAAATAAGTCCAGTGTTATCAGTATTGTACCTGCTATTGCAGGGGGAATCCATTAAAAAATAAATATGTCTTTACGTAATATTCAATTTTCAAAAGCGGAGCTCGCACGTTATAACCGGCATATTATCATTCCGGAATTTGGAGAAGAAGCGCAGTTAAAACTAAAAGCTGCGAGGGTATTGATTATCGGCAGTGGCGGCCTTGGCAGTCCTGCCCTTCTGTATCTTACGGCCGCGGGTGTGGGCACTATCGGGATCGTTGATTTTGACGTGGTGGACGATAGTAATTTACAAAGACAGGTTCTATTCGATATCCGTGAAATCGGTAAGCCCAAGGTAGAAGCCGCCAAGCGAAGACTGGAAGCTTTGAACCCATACGTAAATATCGTTATCCATAATACGCATATCAATTCAGGGAATGCACTTGAAATTATCAGGGATTATGATGTGGTTGCCGATGGAACGGACAATTTCCCGACCCGTTATCTTGTTAACGATGCTACCCTGTTACTGGATAAACCCAATGTATACGGATCAATTTTCCAGTTTGAAGGACAGGTTTCCGTTTTTAATTATGTAAACCGAAATGGAGAACGGGGCCCAAACTACCGTGATCTCTATCCGACTCCACCGCCACCCGGACTTGTACCCAGTTGTGCGGAAGGCGGTGTCCTTGGAGTGCTTCCCGGAATTATAGGAAGTCTCCAGGCGTTGGAAGTCATTAAAGTTATTACAGGTATAGGCGAACCTTTATCGGGAAGGTTTTATACTTTCGATGCTCTGAATTTTGAAAGCAGGACGTTTAACATTAAACGCCGTGAAGATAATCCCGTGAACGGAAAAAGTCCTACCATTCACGAACTGATCGACTATGAACAATTTTGCGGTATGCGCGCGGTTGAAGAAAAACCCGTTAAAGAAATAACCGCCCGGGATCTATATAACTGGCAGGTAAGTGGAAAACCATTTAAACTGATTGATGTAAGGGAACCTTCAGAATATCAGATCGCCCAAATTGGCGGAGAACTTATTCCTCTGGCCACTGTAGCTGATCATGCAGACCTGATTCCAAGCGATATTGATGTTGTTATACATTGTAAATCCGGAGCAAGAAGTCAAAAAGCAATTCATGAACTGGAAGATAAATTCGGGTTCAAAAATTTATATAATCTGAAAGGTGGTATCCTGGCTTATATAGACCAGGTTCAGCCTGAACTTACACGGTATTAAAAGCGTAAGGCGTAAGGCTTAAAGCAATTTAGAAAAATGAAATTGAAAAATCCAGATTAGAAATATTTAATAAAAAAAGCATCCATTCATTAATGGATGCTCCAAATAATTCTTAACTTATTTCCCTAATAGTTTACGCCTTACGCCTTACGCCTTACGCCTTACGCCTTACGCCTTACGCCTTACGC
>JABDDT010000133.1 GCA_013287475.1 Bacteroidota bacterium | reverse complement strand
ATCATGGAAGGAACCTGCAACTGGCCGGCTGCATTCACCGAAAAGCCTGGCGTGAAACCTTCTTTTCCGGCAAATGAAGGCAATAGTGCAGGGAATGATCCTACCAAAACCACCGACAGCACGGCGAGACCGAATATTAATACAGATTTGGTAGCCCCGGGTTTAAGAGTAGAAGAAGTATTTTGATTATACGTCTGATCAAGATTTTTTACAAAAGCCGGGTCCTTCATCCGTTCCAGAAATTCTGGATCAACATCGAGTTCTTTTCCACGTTTATATACAAATAAAATTCCTACCAGTACACCAATTATTGTGGAAGGAATACAAACCTTTAATATATCTCCCAGTTTAATTCCGCTTGCTGACAAAACAGTCAGTAATGCAGCGGTAGCTGCGGAGACCGGACTTGCAGTTATTCCCATATGAGCTGCTGTGACGCTCATGCTCAGTGCACGTTCCGGCCGGATTCTTTTTTTAATGGCAATTTCTGCAATGATCGGCATGATGGAATATGAGATATGTGCAGTTCCTGCGAATAAAGTGAAGAAATAAGTAACCAGGGGTCCGAGGATAGTAATTTGTTTCGGGCGGCTGCGCAGCAATTTACCTGCAATAGTTACAAGCCAGTCCATTCCGCCTGCAGCCTGAAGTGCAGCAGCAGCAGTAACCACACTTAATATGATCAGCATCACTTCCAGGGGAGGATCCGCAGGCTGCATTTTGAAAATAAAAATTAATAGTAGAAGACCGATCATGCCCATCACCCCAAGTCCGATTCCGGACATGCGGGCGCCGATGAAAATGCAGATGAGCACAATGGCAAGTTGTATCAGTATCATTGAATAAATTTCAGAAGATTATTTCTTCTAAGACATGATAGTAGTCATAGTGTAATCTGACAATTGTCGGACTGAAAATCAGGGGGTCAGGATTCGGTTGAAATATTAAACCCGTTCTATGAATAGGTCCTGAGTGAATTCTGCATTTTATATTAAAGCAAGTTAGAATTCTAAAGATTTGATAAAGTAATATTAGTTCTTTTTCTGAAATTTCAACAAATAAAAACCCTGGAATTCTACTATGGAAAAATCAAATAAGCAACCAATTCCATCGTAGCTGATTGCGAGTTAGTAGAATAATTATAGCGTGCACCAATCAACAACACAACCGGTGAGTTCTCTGAAGACATGTGAATTTTTGTCCTTTGGAGTTTAACTGTTAAATGAAAAATCAGGAATGGGATTACCGTCTAGTTTAGTTTACTAAAGCCTGTTTCGCATCTGTTGAATTAACGGTTAAATGAATTCATTCTATTTAAATGCCTTGAGCTTTTGGTTTTTTTAGGTAATTAAATCTTAAGTTGTATTGACTTAAATCGCAACATGGTTATTGGCAAAAAATTTAACAACATGAAAAAATATACACTGATTGGTCTGCTAATAATAATCTGCATACAGGGATTTACGCAGGGTAACAGCCTTCCAAGAGTTAAGATCCTGGCCACCGGTGGGACGATTGCGGGAGCTGGAGCTTCTGCGGATCGTGCAGGATATAAAGCCGGAGCATTACCCATCGACGAATTACTATCTGCCGTTCCCCAGATTCATAAAATAGCAAATGTTACTGGCGAACAGATTGCATCTGTAGGAAGTCAGGATATGACGATTGCCATTTGGGAAAAACTTGCTGTACGTATCAACCAGATTTTCGAAAACAATGAGGCAGATGCAGTAGTTATTACCCATGGAACGGATACACAGGAAGAAACCGCTTATTTCCTTGACCTGACAGTTCATTATAAGAATGCCGTGGTGATCACTGGTTCCATGAGACCAGCAACGGCCATCAGTGCAGACGGTCCTAAGAATTTATATGATGCGGTGACTGTAGCCGCCAATCCATCCAGCAGGGGTCGTGGTGTGCTCGTTTGTTTTAACGAAAGTATTTTTGACGGCCGGGATGTGACAAAAATCAGCACTACCAAATTGAATGCATTTTCTTCACCGAATACCGGTCCACTGGGTCAGGTATATGATGGCAAAGTGGAATATTATACTACATCCATACGGGAAGTAAACGTGGGTTCACCCTTCAGCGTAAAACTGGATACCCGGTTGCCAAAAGTGGACATCGTATACATGTATGCTGATGCATCGCCCGGACTGATCAATTGCGCGGTTAGTGACGGAGCCAAAGGCCTGGTAATAGCCGGTGTTGGTAATGGCAATTTCAATAAAGCTTATATGGATGCCATTTCAGCAGCGGTCAAAAAAGGTGTCATCGTTTGTCGTGCAGCACGGAGTGTAAGCGGTCGGGTTGTGCTCGAAGATGAGATCGATGACAAGGAACTTGGTACCATAGTCAGTGATGACCTCAATCCACAAAAAGCAAGAGTATTACTTATGCTTGGTCTTATGAATACGGGTGACAAGGCAAAACTCCAGGAATATTTCTTCAAATACTAGAATATATATCTGCATACTGCCTGGTGCAGGAATCGCTGCCATAGCATTGAAGGCATTGCAAAATGTATCAGGAATAATTTCTTGATGACGGTATTTTAACAATGCAGAGAATGGAAATGAAGGAAAATAAAATAAAGGGATTCCTTGAATCAATTTTACCAATTGTCAACTGGTTACCGAATTATAAAAAATCCTTTATCAGGTGGGACCTGGTTGCAGGAATTACCCTAGCATCTTTTGTTTTGCCTGAATCGATGGCGTACGCAACGCTGGCCGGAGTGCCTACTTATTTTGGAATTTATTGCTGCCTGGCGGGCGGACTTATTTTTGCTTTGTTCACTACTTCCAAACAGGTGGCCGTTGGTCCGACATCTTCCATATCGCTCATGATCGGCTCAACAGT
>JABDDT010000132.1:2679-3032 GCA_013287475.1 Bacteroidota bacterium | reverse complement strand
TGTTCCCTTAATATATGTAGAAGTTGCTTCCGTAATGGTACAGGTAAAACTCTGATCAACACTACCCAAATCATATGTTGTGTTCCAGATGGAAGATGGAGCAGCACTTCCAATGGGCGAAACATAGGACAAGCTATTGTTGGTTGTTCCATTCAGAGCGCTTATGTTATAAGTTGTACCTGCTGTAAAATTGTCCTGGTTTGACCAAAGAGTGATTGCTGACTCTTCGTTTTTATTTGTGCCGACTATTGTTAAATTATAAACTCCGCTTCCTAAATTTGATTTAGCAGCGATGACAGTTGTATTAAATGTTTTGGAAGTGCCGTTGTAGGATCCATTAAAATAATAACCGG
>JABDDT010000132.1:0-2669 GCA_013287475.1 Bacteroidota bacterium | reverse complement strand
TACTACCTTTCTATTTATCATAAATACGTTATATGGCAAACAGGCGTAAATTTTTACAGCAAACAGGTATGCTTGCAATGACAGGCATGTTATATCCCGGACTCAAAGGAGCGAATAATTTTTTTGGGATTAAAGCAAACAGGCCGATTGGTCTTCAGTTGTACACGCTTGGTAATTTAATGACAACAGATACAGCGGGCACCCTTCAAAAAGTTGCCGCCATTGGATATTCACAGGTTGAAAGCGCGGGCTCACAAAAGGGGAATTGGTACGGATTTAAACCCAAAGAATTTGCCGTTATGGTAAAAGATGCGGGTATGACCTGGCGTTCAGCCCATGTAGGCGGCGCACCGATTACCATCGACCAGATTATGAAGATGGCTAAGACGGCAGAGGATTCTGCAAAAATTCAGAAGATGGCAGCAGGGTTTAAGAATATGCCGAAACAGATTAATCTTAGGGACGATTACAAACAGCTTGCAGATGAAGCGGCAGAAGGCGGACTTAATTACCTGGTATGTTCTTTTATACCGGTAGGCACTTTAGATGAAATTAAAGCAGCCGTGGATGTCTTTAATAAATCGGGGGAAGCGTGTAAGAAAGTGGGCGTACAATTTGCCTATCATAACCATACTACCGAGTTTGACATGGTAGAGGGGCAACGGCCATTTGATTACATTCTCACCAACACGGATAAAGAGATGGTGAAAATGGAATTGGATCTGGCATGGGCAACAAAAGCAAACCAGGATCCGGTAGCATTGTTCAAAATGCACCCGGGGCGTTTTCCGTTGTGGCATGTAAAAGATCTGGACAAAGTAAACAAAGAACCGGCAGAAGTAGGATCGGGGATTATAGATTTTAAACGCATATTTGATAACTCCAAAGAATCAGGTATGAAATACTTTTTTGTGGAACAGGATGGCGCCCCGCAACCCATACAGGACGTCACGAATAGTTATAACTATTTGCACAAAATGCTGAGTTAGCAGGTTTTTTGCCGGAAGTCTTATTATATTGCTGCTCCAACCGACATGATAAATCTTAATGTTCCACAGATTGCGGGATTTTCCTTCCGTAATAAACCAGGGGCCGGCATTACTGCTATTCTTATTATAGCAATGGGAATTGGCCTGTATTTTAAAATGAGCAGGGAGACCCGTCGTGGCAGGAACCATGCCTTCCTGATTTCCGCCAATGGCATACCCAGGTTATTGGATGATTCAAAACTAGTTATTCCAGGCGGTAATGCGGCGATCAGTCGCATAAGGAAAAACGGAGAGATGGTTTATATTGTTCCCAATGATCCGCATGCTGCAAAGGATGCATATATCACTGTATACACTCCCAGAGGCGGACAATTCAGTCTCTTATTTCCGGACAGTACTACGGTATGGCTTAATGCTCAAAGTAAGATCAGATATCCGGCAAATTTTTCACAGGATTCCATCGAGTTGAATGTTGAAGGTGAAGTATATGTCAAAGTCGCGCGCAATCCAAATCCAGGTTTGCGGATAGTTACAGGTTCCGTTCGGATTCAGCCATTTGGTGCCCGGATGGACATTATGAGTTATCCGGACGATCCTGCGAGTATTACTATGATCAAAGACAGTGCAAAACTCTGGCTGGATCAAAAATATCCGGGTATGGACAGCACGGAGTTAATGCTTCATCCTGCTGAGCTTGCAAAACTAGGGGATGTTTCTTTGGGAGAGTCTGTAAAATTAATAGTTGTCCCTGTAACTGATGATGTCAAAAATATCATCGACTGGAAAAATGGGAATACAACATTCAGGAATGCCAGTATTCAAACCGTCATGCATTCAGTCGCACGTTGGTATGATGTGAATATAATTTATAAGAGTGATATTCCACACAGGAATTATAATATCAGTTTACCCCGCAGCGCCAGTCTTGAAGAATTACTCGATATTCTCAGAAAGCAGGGCTGCCATTTTGTAAATGATGGGAAAACGATCGTTGTAGGAAAATAATCATGTCACAGGTGAAAGTTGTTTTCAATGGATCATGAAGTCCTGACGCTTTAAAATACCAGATCTATTCCGCTCTTCAATCCTTTGTCATATTCCTTCTTGTTGAATTTATAAAGAAAGGGTGATCGATGGGCTCCAATATGGCGTGTCTCTTTTAGCTTAGTAATAATGCCTGTTGCCATCAGGCGTTTTGCGAAGTTCCTTTCATCCATTTTTTTCCCAAGGATGGTTTCGTATAAAGCATGAATCTCAGGCAGGGTGAATTTTTTAGACAGCAGTTTGTATCCAATAGGGAAATGAGCAATGTGCAAACGCAATGCCAGTAATGCTTCGGAAATAATCAGTTTGTGGTCGAACATGAGCGGGGGCAGATCACTCACTGACCACCATTTGCAATCTTCTTCATATTTGCTCTTTCTGAAAGCTACCTGGGAAAATTCAGTGAGTGTATAAAATCCGACGGACACGAAGTAATCGAAAATCCAATGGTCAGGCGGGATGTCTGTGCCGGATTTTTCTTTTATATACTTCGCATTGAACCCGCTGTCGGAAACTCTTTTTGGATTTCCAAAAGAGCGGAATTGCTTAAGATAAAGGTCTTTCAATCCGGTTCTTAAAAAAGCAATCCGGTGAGCTGCTTCTTCTATGGATTCTGTTTTCCTTATATAACCACCT
>JABDDT010000131.1 GCA_013287475.1 Bacteroidota bacterium | reverse complement strand
TGAAAAATCCAGGTCAAAATCCGGAGGTGAAGATCTGGAAGGGTTGAGGAACCTTTCAAAATACAGATCCAGCTCAATCGGATCTACATCCGTAATCTGCAGACAATATGCAACAATAGAGTTTGCGCCACTTCCCCGGCCAACAAAGAAAAACCCCCGGTATTGCGAATAGCGGATAATATCCCAGGTGATAAGAAAATATGCGGTGAATTCCATTTTGTCAATGATGGCAAGCTCTTTTTCCACTCTATCCCGGGCTATTTTATTTTCTGAACCATAGCGTTGAATAATACCGTCAAAAGCCAGTTTGCGTAGTAATTGCAGGTCATCTTCCTTTGATACTGAAAATAGTTTTTTTGTTTTATCAGTTTTGAAATTGAGTTCAACAGTACAGTTCTCTAATACATTAACAGTATTTGTAATGATAGAAGGATATGCCTGGAAAACTTCAGTTAATTGTGCCGGTGAGGAGAAAGTTTCATTTTTCGCAGCTATATCTTTTGGATCCTGTTTACTCAGTATTATGTTTTTATCGATAGCACGTAAGAGACGATGAAGATTATAATAAGTAGCATCCTGAAAACTAACTGGGTGGCAGATTACATATTTATCTGTATGAATTTGCACACTGAGGCCGAATAATTTGTTGATATCCGTTACCTGAACACCAATAAGTTCATGTGCCTGTAATTCATTTACTGAAACAGAACCAAATGGATAAATGCAGTATATATCCTGGAGATCGGGCCTTTTCGGGAAGGCTGTCTCATCTTTCTGGTGTTCCGATATAAATCGGTTGATTTGTTCGAAACCTTTATTGTTTTTTGCAAGCAGAATATAACATATGTCATTTCCATTCCGGATTTCTGAACCCAATACGGGTTCAATCTTGTTCTTCTCGCAGTAATCAACAAAGTCCCATGCGTCGCAGGTATTATTGATATTGGTAAGAGCAAACCGTTTAATTCCCAGGCTGGCAGCATGTTTCACCAGCTCTTCGGTACCATAAGTTCCATAACGAAAACTGAAATAGGTTTTGCAATTCAGATACATGCGGCACGGAATAAAAATTTTTCTCCAAATTGTTTCTTCACGCTGTCAATAGCGCGGTAGAGTCCGATCATTTCCTGACTATCTTCGAAAATATTGATCTGGTAACTGCCTTCAACCAGGTTGGTAAATCGAACGCCAATCAGCCGGACAAGTAAGCGCCGGTCATATAGTTTACTGAAAATCTCTTTTACTTTTTGCAAGAGTATATGGTCATTAGCAGTATAAGCGATAGTTGACTGCATGGTGAGGGTTTGAAAATCACTGTAACGGATTTTCACAGTAACACATCCTGCAAGTTTATTATTGCAGCGAAGTTCAAAAGCAATTTTTTCAGTCATTCTTACCAACTCTTTGTGTAGAAACTGAATGTTGATTGTATCTGTTTCAAAAGTATTTTCTGTACCTATACTTTTTTGTTCATGAAAGGGAACGATGGGTGTTTCATCCACACCCTGTGCTCTTCTCCAGAGTTCAATACCGTTTTTCCCCAGCAGGTTAATCATCATTTCAATGGGGATCTGGCTTAGAATGGAAATCGTTTCCACGCCCATTCTTCGGAGAAGGGTAGCGGTCTGATTTCCTACCATGGGTAGTTTTTCAATAGGCAGCGGAGCAAGAAATAACTTTTCATTACCAGGTTTTACGACAAGCTCGCCATTGGGTTTACATTCATTAGTAGCAACTTTACTTATCAGTTTATTAGTTGCAAGTGCATGGGAAATGCTAAGCCCGCTTTCCTTAATTATTTTCTTCCTGAGATATTGAATGAATCGGAGGGTACCAAAAAATTTATCCATCCCGGTCATATCAATAAAAAACTCATCAATACTGGACTTTTCAAAAACGGGCACTTCCATACGGATAATTTCAGTAACGAGGTTTGAGAAACGGGAATAGTTATCCATATCGCCCTGAATGATGAGTAATTCAGGACATAAACGTTTTGCAAGTTTGGTGGGCATGGCAGAATGAACTCCGAATTTTCTGGCTTCATAACTGCAGGAGGCAATTACACCCCGGTCACTATGTCCGCCTACTGCAATAGGTTTTCCCTTGAGCCGTGTATTTCTTAGATATTCGACGTTTACAAAAAATGCATCCAGGTCAAAATGAACTATGGAGCGATTGGGGCTAAGCATGAGAAGAGCCTTTGTTCAAAAATACTAATATTATTAGTTAAAGCAAAATAATTTAGTATTAAGTTATAAAATGGTATCACTACCACAATTTCACACTACCACACTATTTTTATTCTTTCAGAAGGCTATCAATAAGATCATTAAATTCTTTCTTATATATATCGTAATGATCACCAGTTCCGGGACCATTAAAACCGGTATCAATTTTCCTGACCATCCCCTTTTTATCGATAAAAATAGTTGTAGGGAACCCAATGATTTCCTGAATTTCAGGAAGTGTTTTTTCTGTTCGTAAAGAATCATTTACTGATACTCCGGTTGCAAGAATAGGGTAGGTTACATTAAATCGCGTTATAAAGGGTTGCAATAATCTTTTTGCGTTAGCAAACGAAGAAGTTCTTTCATAAGCCAGTCCAATAATTTCCACACCTCTCGGTTTATTTTGAATATACCACGTACTCAGAAAACGGGTTTCATCCATACAATTGGGACACCAGGAGCCAAGGATCTGAATAATGATAACTTTATTTTTATATAATGGATCCCTCAAAGATACCTGGTGCCCGTTCAGATCAGGAAATTTAAAATGAAGGTTGGCATTGGAGGAATCCTTCAGGCGGGTCAGACTGAATTCATCTGGTAATTTTGCCTGTTCATTTTTCTCAGCAACCCAGGTTTGAATGTTCTTTGCGCCCGCATAAAAAAAATCCATCAGTCATTTTATTGGAATCCTGAATTATACTTACAAAAGAATATGCATGACCGCCATCAAATGCAGAAATTTTCAGGGTATCACCGTTCACCACGCCATCCAGATAACGATAATCGCCGGATGGTGTCAGAAAAGTTCCTCTAACTTGTGATCCT
>JABDDT010000130.1 GCA_013287475.1 Bacteroidota bacterium | reverse complement strand
TAACGTTTTGACCTCCTTTACCTCCGCTGCGCGCTGTGCGGAAACTGATTTCGCGGGAAACATCTATCTTCATTTCGTAAAAGTAATTTGATTAATTTGAAACTGATGCGGGCAGTTGTTCAAAGGGTAATCCGGGCCAGCGTAAAAATCAATGGCAATGTTCAATCAGCCATCAAAACCGGTTTAATGATCCTGCTTGGTATAGAAGATTCGGATGGACCGGATGATATTCAATGGCTGAGTAATAAACTGGTCAACCTTCGGATATTTAATGATTCTGCAGGCATAATGAATTTGTCACTCAGGGAAACAGGCGGGGATATATTGCTTGTCAGCCAATTTACTTTATTTGCCGCTACAAAAAAAGGTAATCGCCCTTCTTATATCCGAGCTTCAAAACCTGATATCGCCATTCCATTGTATGAATCCTTGATCATTCAGCTGGAAAAGGAGCTGGGGAAAGGAATTTATACTGGTGTATTCGGTGCCGATATGCAGGTAGAAATATTGAATGACGGACCTGTAACTATCCTGGTCGATACGAAAAATAAGGATTTATGAAACTAAAAGTATATATCGCGAACGCATTTTCTGAGAAAAAGTTTGGCGGCAATCCGGCTGCTGTTGTCCCATTGAAGGAATGGTTAAGTGATATGCTAATGCAGCAGATAGCAGCTCAGAATAACCTGCCAGAAACGGTTTATATCATTCCGGAAGGAGACGATTACGCTATTCGATGGTTTACGCCGGCAGTGGAAGTGAGTTTATGCGGTCATGCTACACTGGCTTCTGCGCATATAATGTTTGAACATTTGAGATACATCAGGGAACAGATTATTTTTCATTCCAAAAGTGGTCCCCTTAAAGTGACAAGGAATCAGGATAAAATTACGCTTGATTTTCCGGTGGATGAACCAGAGAAAATACCAAATAATGAACTGGTTAATAAGTCAATTGGTATTAAAGCCAGGGAAGTTTATAAATCCCGATTTGAATTTATGGCAATACTGGATAGTCAGGAAGAAATAGAAAAATTGAAACCAGATCTGGCATTAGTTAAACAACTTCCTTCCCTTGGCCTGATCGTTACAGCCAAAGGAGATAAAGTGGATTTTGTATCCCGCTGTTTCTTTCCACAGTCTGGTATAGACGAAGATCCGGTAACTGGTTCTGCTCATGTGGTCATGGTTCCCTATTGGGCTAAGCAAATGGGGAAAACTAAATTATCTGCTATCCAGTTATCAGCCAGGAAAGGCTACATTGATTGTGAACTTGCAGGCGACCGGGTATTAATGAGCGGGCATGCGAATACTTATCTTGAAGGAGATTTTTATATTTAAAGCCTAAAGCCTAAAGCCTAAAGCTTAAAGCTTAAAGCTTAAAGCATAAAGCCTAAAGCTTAAAGCATAAAGCCTAAAGCTTAAAGCATAAAGCATAAAGCATAAAGCATAAAGCATAAAGCATAAAGCATAAAGCATAATTATCATTAGCGTTGCAATTTATATATTATTAAAAATTATTAAAAATTATGTCGACCGATGAAATCTCAATTCGCGATGCACAAAAAAAGGTTGACGAATGGATCCGCTCAACTGGTGTGCGATATTTCAATGAGCTCACGAATATGGCGATTCTTACAGAAGAAGTAGGAGAGGTAGCAAGGCTGATGAGCCGTATATATGGAGACCAGTCTTTTCGGGAAGTGGATAAGGATAAAAAACTTTCAGATGAACTGGCTGATGTTTTATGGGTGATACTTTGTATTTCCAATCAGACTGGTACAGATCTTACTGAAGCGCTTATAAAGAATTTTGAGAAAAAAAATATCCGCGATGCCGGGCGGCATATTGAAAACCCAAAACTTAATATTGAAAAGTCAGATTTATAGAAGTTCCTATACTCCCATCCTTGTTTTACTGTCCCTGCGCCAGGCTATATGCCTTTTTGCCGTCCATCATATTCAGGAGTTCAATTGAACTGATTTTAAAATCTCCGCTCAGACTTACATACAAACCAATGACGTCTTGCTGATTCAGGGGGGAACCATCAATACTTTCAAAACGCGCATTATAGAGATTCACAAGATTCGTATATACGGAACCGGTAGGCCATACCTGGGTTCCCCGGTTACTGATATTTAGCAGGTTGAATTTTACACCCCCATGACGCTGGCATTTTTTGGCTATGTATTCCGGCTGCTCGGAACTTTCAATGAACATATCCACGCCAACGATATATTCTTTTTCCTCACTTGAATCGACCGATACCATCATCTGATTCTGATCCATTTTGAAAACGGTTGGTGTAATATGCATGTTGGGAACAACAGGCTTGGCACCATGTTCGGGGGTCTTTCCAAAATTATCGATGATTGCCTGGGCAAATTCTGTGGTGTTTTTTCCAGGAATGTTTTTATCCCCAAAATCACCTGTATGAATACCCTGTTCAAGTGTATATAATAAAGCGTTTTCAATTATAGCTGCGTTCTGCATAAAACCAAGATGACGTAACATAGCAATACCACTTAAAAGAAGAGCTGTAGGGTTTGCTATATTTTTTCCTGCAATATCAGGAGCTGTGCCATGAACAGCTTCGAAAATGGAGATATGGTCGCCAATATTTGCTGAAGGAGCGAACCCTAATCCGCCCACCAGTCCCGCACAGAGATCGGAAATAATATCCCCCTGAAGATTTGTAAGCACTACTACATCAAATTCCTGCGGTCGAACTACGAGTTTCATCGCAAGATCATCTACTATGATATCATCCGATTTTAACTCAGGATATTCCTTTGCCACTTCCTGGAAACATTCAAGGAAAAGACCATCCGTGAGCTTCATAATATTGGCTTTATGCCCGCAGGTAATTCTGCGTGCACCATTTTTTTTCGCCATTTCAAATGCGTACCTGATCACCTGAAGACTACCTGGCCGGGTAATAAACCGGCGGCTCAGTGCAACGTCATGGGTCGGCATATGTTCTATTCCTCCGTATGTATCTTCTATATTTTCACGGACGATCGTGATATCTATCGGTATCCCTGCTTTTGAAAAAACCGTTTCCACACCATGAAGAGAAATAAAAACACGTTTATTGGCATAAGTATTCCAGGTTTTTCTTGCTGTAACATTGATGCTCTTAACACCTTTTCCTTTGGGCGTTTCCATGGGACCTTTAAAAAGAATTCCTAATTCTTCAATCACATGCTGAGACTCAGGCGTCATTCCGTTGGAGAAGCCTTTGTCAAAGACCCATTTTCCCATTTCTACTATTTCATATT
>JABDDT010000129.1 GCA_013287475.1 Bacteroidota bacterium | reverse complement strand
TTGGTCTGGTATTGGGATCTTTTCCCTGCCAGTTTAAACTCATTCCCGAACTCCAGCTCTGAGTTAGTGGAGCCATTGTCTGGCTCACTGCAATGGCTGTTCCTGAATTGATCAACTCATTCTTAATAAGCTGGTAGTTTTTAGGAATATCACCTTCTATGAAAACATAGGCAAGATTATTCTTGTCATATCCTGCGTTTCTTTCCTGAGCATATTTTATTTGTTGAACAATTATAAGGGTAGAAATAACAAGAATGATCGCAAATGTAAATTGTGATACAACGAGTATTTTCCTGGGTGTCACCAATGCATTTACTTTTTTGAAGGTTCCCTTTAATACTGCAACGGGTCTGAAGTTCGACAGGAAGAATGCCGGGTAACTGCCTGCAAGTAAACCGGTAAATAGAACAAATCCAATACTGATCAGCCAGAAATAAAAACTTGTGTAATCAATATATAATTGTTTTTGCGTAAGCAGATTAAATGACGGCAGACTTAATTGAACGATGATAAGAGCAAGAATTCCCGCAATAGCGGATATAATGATTGATTCGATAAGAAACTGTGCAACCAGCGATTTCTTTAATGCTCCTGCCACCTTACGTATACCTACTTCCTTGGCGCGCTTTTCGCTTCTTGCCGTGGACAGATTCATGAAATTGATACAGGCTATAAATAATATAAATACTGCTATAAGTGCGAATAATCTGACTGTGTCAATGCGGCCACCGTTTGGTTTCCCGTCTACAAAATTTGAATACAACCTTAACTGGCATGTTGTCGGCGTAATTAAAGATTTTATTTTGCAATCCCCCTATGATAAAACAAGGCCGATGATATTTAAGGGGCCGAAATATGGCAGTAATGTGATGAATATAAAGTTTAATAATAATTATACAACGGCGCAGAATTTGGCTTCAACTGAAAAGATTCTCAAAAAATATAATCCTGCATATCCTTTTGAGTATCATTTTATAGATGAAGAGTATGCGAAAAAATTCAGTGATCAGCAACTAATAGGAACATTAGCAGGTTTGTTTGCAGGCCTCACCATATTTATTTCCTGCCTGGGACTATTCGGTCTCGCAACTTATATGGCTGAAAGCAGGGTTAAAGAAGTGGGTGTTAGAAAAATATTAGGCGCTTCCGTTTCAAATATTGCGGCTTTACTTTCAAAGGATTTTGTAACCCTGGTAGTAATATCCATTTTTATTGCTTCTCCCATTGCATGGTATTTTATGAAACATTGGTTGATGAGTTTTGATTACAGGATTCAAATCAACTGGTATGTATTTGTGTTGGCAGGTATCACAGCTGTCATCATTGCTTTGATTACTGTAAGCTTTCAGGCAATCAAAGCTGCGATAGCGAATCCGGTGACCAGCCTGAGATCGGAGTAGGTTGTTTTTGGATGACCGATGACCGATGACCGGCAAGCCTTAAGCCTTACGCTTTAAGCCTTTCGCCTTTTGAACCAATAATAAAATGGTACTCCTGAGAGCATTAATAATAATCCAAATAAAGTGGCACGGGCCTGAACGATCAGTGTATTAATTACAAGGACAAAACAGAATACTATAATTAATATGGGAACAACTGGATAACCGATTACCTTCTTTGTAATTTTCTTTTGCATTTTCATTTTGATCAATCCCGCTGCAGCTAATCCAAAAAAAAGATAAGTCGAAAAAACCACGAGGTTTGTAATCTGGTCAAATGTACCGGTGACCACAAGCACACAACTCCAAACACAAGAATAAATCAATGCTATATAGGGCGTTTTAAAATCGGGATGTACAAGGGATGCTTTTTTTAAAAAATACCTTTTCCTGCGCCATCCGAAAACTGATTCTCGGGTAGGTGATAATGCACCCATTGAGTGCGCCAAACGTACAGGTTAGTATAAGCACTACAATCAACGAAGCTCCAACTCGCCCGAACAATGTTTCTGAAACCACAGCGGCCGCTATTTTATTATCAGGAATAGATGCCAGTTGTTCCATTGGCAAAACTTTCATGTAGACATAATTCAGTAAAACATATAATATCATGGCAATACCTACACCGCCAATAATCGCATATGGAAGATTTCGTTCAGGGTTTTTAATTTCGCCTGTAACAAAAGTAATATTTGCCCATCCGTCATAAGCCCAGAGCGCGCTGAGAAGGGCTCCAAAAAATCCACTGAAAAGGGCAGCACCACTCAATGGTTGAATTATTCCTTTACCCACAAGCATTCCGGTTGGCTCACCTGCGTAAAAAACGCCTGCCGTGATTAGTAATAGAATCCCCAATATCTTAGCGCCTGTCACAACATTGTTCAGTTCACCTGCATATTTTATTCCGCGGATATTCAGCAAGGTTAACAGAATAATCATACTCATCGCAAACAGCTTAATAGAAAGTCCTCTGAAAGGATAAATAAAATCCGCGAAAGAAATATCCCTGAGTGTTGGTAAGAGAACCGGGAAATGGAACAATGCATCAGCCGATTGAGAAAAAATAAACGCCAAAGCAGCAATAGCTCCTGTTCCCACAATTATGAAATAAGTCCAGCCCAGCAGGTAAGCTATAAAATCGCCATAAATAAGGCGCAGGTATTCATAAATTCCGCCCGTCTCGTTCGTCATGCTCGAAAGCCCGGAGTATGTAAAAGCACCGAATATCGTAATGATGCCTGCAACGATCCATGCTAATAAAATATAAGGTTCACTCATCAAAGACTGCGCCATGGGAGCAATCTTTTTGAAAGCACCTGAACCGATCATCAAACCTGCTACAAGTAATATAGCGGTTGGCAATCCAATAACCCGTTTGAGAGAAATATTTGTTGGTTCCTGATTTTCCTGCATGCGTGTTCCCTGAATTTAAGTTAATCCTAAATTGGATATCAACCGCTCATGACGTACCATATCCAAATAAAAAATCCTCCATCGCTGGAGGATTCGAATTATAACCCTATTGAGATTTCTTGCTTAATTCCAATTAAGCTCTGTGTATTCTACGGCTTACATGATTTTCCTGATGGTTCAATCTGTTCTGTTCGCGTTTTGTTATATGACCATCATGTCTGGATGCCATCCTTCTTTCTTCTCTGCGGATCTGATGATCGCGCTGATGAAGATGATTAGCCTGGCGTCTGCTCATGTCGCCATCTCTTACGTCATGATTAATTCGGTGGTCCTGATTATTTAAACGCTGATTTACTTCTGCCCTGCGCGGATGATTTTTTGCAAAATTGCCATCCTGTGCCATTGAAATATTAGCAATACCAAGAAACGCTACGAAAAGTG
>JABDDT010000128.1 GCA_013287475.1 Bacteroidota bacterium | reverse complement strand
TTGACCCGAAGAAAGGATATTATTTAGCAAGGAAAGGAACAAATGGCTTTTCAGCAATGGTCAACCGAACCCAATTTGACTGGATAGATTTTGTTCCAGATATGTTTGAAGCAATCAGTTATGATTCTGCTGGCTCGGAAGTTTACCTCAAACCTTTTTTTTGATGTAGCATCCATGAGGGCCACCGGAAAATACACCCCCCTGCAAATAAAAGATACCCTGGTGAACAGAATAAAAAATGGAATATATAAACCAGTTTCAAGAGTTGGCATATCCTACATGTTATCTCCCATTCAAAGGGTACATTCAGATGGCAGTGGAATGATCAATACGACAATGCCGCATTATATGTTTTTTGCTCCTTGCGTTGACAATAGGGATATCGGTGGTGGATGGGTTCCAGGCGGCCATCAGCCATTTGTGGTGAACAGTGGGCCTGCATTAGTCAAAACGTATACTTTAGACAAAGCGCATTCGATTTTCAACTACATCATAATTGCCGCAGGCGAAACTGAAAAGGCCAAAATCATAGAGGAGAATAAGAATCTCCTGCAAAGATTGGCCGCATACAAGTCTTATTTAAAAATAGATGCTGGTTCAGGCATGGACCATATGCATTAAAAAATAAAAAAAACAGAAGCCATGTGTACTAGTAAATTAATAAATTGGTCGTTTTGGGCAATCAGGAAATTGTAATTTATTTAGAACTTTTAATGCCCGCGTAAATAATTGCAAAAAAACTGATACTGGTTGCCGGAAGTGTAACGCTACCAGATTTTATGGGTTTACCTTTTAATTCCTGGCTGTTAAGTTGTACTGTTTTACTCCGCAATTCTGAAGATGTTAAAGTGTATTGTTCAGCGTCTGATGGAATGGATACAGGAACAGACTTTTTATTGGTATTGATTACGAGCAGTGTCACACCACCCTCGTGCCCCTTCATGTTGTGTGCAAATACATACACTCCTGGCGATCCGGTCTCAGCTTCGTAAACTTCAGTTCCCATTAGTTTTGTCCATAAAAATGCTGCCCAGTAATTTGGTTTTGGCAAATGTGTATCCTGGTCAATAAGACTGTATTCACTTGCAGACAGTGTGTTATGCATAATAACTTTTACTCCCTTTTTAGCTAAAGAACCTAACTGGTATAAATAACGGAAGCAGTCCAGATAAGTTGCAGAAAATGGGTCGCCGCCTGCTGCTGCCTCGGCAGTTTCGGTGATCCACAAAGGTTTATCCGGATTGTATTTATCTCTTAAACCGGCATAATAATATGCCACCGTATCTGTTCTGCGTAACCAGGAAGCATCCAGCGCATTTTCCGCTTTTATTGAAAAAGGGCCGCTACGCATCATGCGCATGGACGCGGCTCCATAAAAATGGTAAGAAAAAACTTCGAATACCGGGTGGGGCTCAGCTGACATCATTGAGTCTGTTGAAAGCATCTTCATTCCCAATCCACTTAAGGACACACCTGGAAGACCTTCCAGAACGGATCCCGGGCCTAGTATCAACATATTGGGTACCGCAGTTTTAGACCAGGTATTAAAAGCGGCTATGTCTTTTGCAAAGTTGTTGCCGTTATAGTTCTTGTTCATTTCACCACCGGCAGTTGGCATGGTAGGCTCATTAAATAATTCCGCTGCAGCAATTTCTCCTCCTTGTCTTTTTGTGAAGCCTGCAATTTTTTCTGCTTCCCTCGGCGTCCAAATGCCGTGCACATTACGAACGCCATTAGATACCGCAAAAGAAGTAACCAGTTTAGAATCAGTAGCCTTTATAAAATCGAGTACTCCTTTCCATTGGCCTCTTGTCAATACATTTACAAATCCCGCAGGAGCTTTTGTTATTTTTGGTTCGTCATCATCCTGGAAATAAATGGCATTTGCCCACGTGCCGCTTACCCGTACATATGCGGGCGCCAGCCCTTTGGCAAGGTTCATTAGTCTCTTATCTGTCAGGTTAACAGGTGAAAGTTGCCGATACATTTGATCGTTCTTTTGAGAAATGTCATAAGATGTCGAAGCACCTGATGACGGCAGACTATCCATGAGAGAATAAGGTTTCCAGAACCTTCCTCCGACTACTTCTACCATCTCTATATTATACGATTGATAACGTTCATCTACTGTTCCAATATGTTTCAGATCTTTTAAATTAAAGATAATGGTGCTGTTGTCTGAATTGCCGGTGGTGTTGGCACCGCCTGTATTGCAGGCAGTAAACCCAATTGCAGTGTAGATGCCTATTAGTCCAAGGATTTTTAAAATGTCCATAGATTGAACCGGCATTTGTTTCTGACAGAATAACAAGAGATATCCTGAATAACATTATAAATTTATTCTTAATTCCTGGCATATCACCATTTCATCTTTACATCATTGCAAGAAATGAAAGTAAAAAAATGAATACAATACTTTGGGGAAAGTGGACAAATACACTTAACTTTCAATAGGATGATGAGTTTGTTTATTTTCTGTTTCTCTTTATTTCATTTGTTATGGCAGAAACAAAAAGCAATAAAAACACAAGTCCCATCTTTCCTGACTGGCTTTCCATTTTAAGAATTGTATTAGGCATTATCCTGGTTTGGAAAGGAATAAATTTTATTCGTGACACTTCTGTAGTAAAATCTATGGTGGAACAAACCGGAATAGGTGTATTCTCCCAAAGTTCAAGTGCTATTGCTTTTATGGTTAGTTTATTTACCTTATTATGTGGCGTTTTTATAACAGTTGGCCTTTTTACCAGAGTGTCATCTATTGTAATGATACCTATTATTTTTGTAGCAATTATTTTTGTAAATATGAAAAACATAGGAGGAAATAGTTCAGAATTGATACTTACTATTGTCGTTATTGTTTTGCTCGTTCTGTTTGCAATTAAAGGAAGCGGAGCGCTTTCTGCTGATGAATACTTTCGCAGAGGAGCGGATATTGATAAAAATACCTGAAGGTTTTCAACATGCAGTCGACCGCATTATTTATCCGATTCGGTATTGTCATTTGAATAAACGGGCAGATTCCAGTGATAATGAAGCGCTAATAGACGTAATCCAAAACACATTGTTAGAGCAATGATGGATACCCAATCGCCCGATAACCATTTCAGATTATTACCTAATACCACCATTAAAGCAGCTAAAAGTGCGGCTGAAGCATAAATTTCCTTTTGCAATATGACTGGCACACGGTTAAGTAAAATATCACGCATTACCCCACCACCAACAGCAGTAGTGATTCCCAAAAGAACAGCAACTTCCGCGTTATGCCCATAGGCAAGGGATTTTTGCGCCCCGG
>JABDDT010000127.1:1394-3445 GCA_013287475.1 Bacteroidota bacterium | reverse complement strand
GGCTTATAATGATTATTATGATGGTAAATATGGCCAGATAAAGCCAGAAAATTAAGAAAATGAATACCAAAATAAAAACACACGATGGACGAAATGCACTGATAACCGGTACTGGTCAGGGTATAGGTCAGGCAATAGCTTTGGCGCTTGCTGGACGGGGAGCCCGTGTAGTAGTAACAGATCTGTCGCTTCCTCAGGACACTCTAAATAAAATCGGCTCTGCCGCATTCGGGTTGCAACTCGATGTCACAAAGGAAGAAGATTGGCAGTCTGTATCACTTAAGACGCAGGAATTGGGTGGAGTTGACATCGTGGTGAATAATGCTGGTTACTTTCCCAATCGTCCAATTGATGAATTGGACCTTGCAACCTGGCGCAGAACAATGGCTACTAACCTGGACGCTCACTTTTTAAGTGCGAAATATTTTTTGCCAACAATGAAAAAGAAAAAATGGGGACGATTTGTAGGTATATCTTCAAATATGGTCGGTTTGACAATACCCGGTATGAGCCACTATATCACTTCAAAGATGGGTATTATCGGTTTTATGAGGGGGTTAGCAAATGATGTGGCAGGCTATGGAATTACTGCAAATGCAGTATTACCTGGTCTTACGAATACTCTCGCAACTGCGTCTCAATCGGATGAAATGAAACGTGCTACTTGGGAACAACAAGCGATCAAACGACTTGGGGAACCTGAGGATATAACAGGTGCGATTTTGTTCCTGACTAGCGACGACGCCTCCTTTATTACCGGGCAGGCTCTCGTGGTGGATGGAGGACAATACAGAGTTGGTTGAACAAAGAGGCAAGACCTCTATGAATTCTCGGTTTAATTTTTGCCAATTTCAACATTTGCCCATACTTCTATTTCGTTGCTGACGCCTGTTTCAAGGGGGGTGCCTCCTAAATTAAAATCACTTCTTTTCACCTCTCCCGTTACCGTGAATCCGGCTGTTTTCTTTTTGGTCATCGTAACGGCCCACCCGTTGAGTACAACATTGAATACAATAGGTTTTGTTAATCCATGTATAGTGATATTTCCTGCAAGCTGGTAGATATTTTCTTTACCTTTTTTAAGGAAGTGCTTTTGAAGGTTATGACTGGGTACTGCTCTGTATCAAACCATCTCTTGCTTCTCAGGTCGTCGTCCCGCATTTCCATCTGTGTATTTATAGAATTTACCTGGGCAACCATTTCTATCTGCGCATCTGAAAAATCTTCCTTTTCCGATATCATGGTTACTGTGAATTCCTTAAATATCCCTTCTATGTGAGCAATACCATAATGAAAGGCCGAAAAATGAAGTTGTGCATGATTCTTATCTGTTGTCCATAGGGTTTGTCCAAAAATTGTTGCAGTCGATAAAATAGCTTCAGCGAGTAAAAGCGCTCTTTTAATTTTTATTGTCATACTACCCAATTAAAAAGTTTGATTATGCGATTTTAGTTGTCACTTCGAATTATAATAACCGCCAAAATACTTTATAGCAGACCAGGCGGGAATCGTCTCGGGCAATTTCGGAGACAGGTTACTATATTCCTGTGCGCCAAATACAACCCTGCCATCAACGATCGTTAATACAGAAGTAACAGATTTTATTTCGTCATCCGGAATAGTAAAGAAGTCTTTATCCAGTAAAGCAAAATCTGCCAGATACCCCGGAACGATCCTGCCGTTCTCATCTTCCTGATGCTCGAACCATGCAGGCCCTGATGTAAATAAAGCAAGCGCTTCATTCCTGGTCAGGCGGTTGTCTTTTGCCAATATTTCAGATCCGGATACAGACTTCCCGGTTATCATCCAGCTGATGCTTGTCCAGGGATTGTAAGATGAGGCTCTGAATGCGTCCGTTGTCATAGCCAAAGGAATACCGCTCTCTACCAACAGTCGCAACCTTGGTGTTTGTAATGCTTTTTCCCGGCTATATGTCTTTATAAAACCATCCCCATGCATCGCCATTTTACCGTCCAGTGCGATACCGCCACCGAGTTTTTTTACCCTGGCAAGGATATAGGTTAGCGTTGCAATTCCCCTGTATGGATTCG
>JABDDT010000127.1:795-1384 GCA_013287475.1 Bacteroidota bacterium | reverse complement strand
GCATGTTCGATACTCCATCGCAAACCGTCCAGGGGCGTTTTCTGATTTACATTTTCCAAAGCGTCCAGGAATGGTGTGATATTTTCGTTATAACTAATGTGCATACGGAAGGGGATTCTTCTCTTTACCAGTTTGGTAACGTCTTCTTCAATATATAAACGCATCGAATCCTTGTTGACGATTATAGCCGGTTTGTCGAAGTTTTCATGATCATGCAGTACCAGCCTCATCATTTCTCCGCTTCCTTCATATTCGTGACCATGCACCATTGTCGGATCAACATTTTCTCTGGGGCTTATAGGAGATCTTTTTGTTATTGCGTTGATCTCTGCATCTACCATCGTAGGAGCGCTGACATCGCCAAATTGAATATCGATAAAAGGGAATCGTATGTTCAGGCGGTTTTCCTTTATCAGAAAATCTATAGGGGTATGTCCTTGTGCATAGCCGCTGGCAGCAGCTGCGTCAAGAGCTGTCGTGATGCCAAACCGGTTCAGTTCGTGGATTACATTGGTTAGTGAATTTACCTGCTCGTCAAAGGAAGCCTGAGGTACCATGTATTCCAGTCCAATAAACGTGAATGTATAGC
>JABDDT010000127.1:0-785 GCA_013287475.1 Bacteroidota bacterium | reverse complement strand
GCTCTGAATGCGTCCGTTGTCATAGCCAAAGGAATGTATAGCTGTGCACGATTCCGGTGTAATGCCCTTCTTTGTCTTTTTCAAATTCAGTTCCGGGCATTCCTGGAAATTTGTCGGTTCCTACACCAAACGCCTTCATAGCCAACTCATTTAAAAAAGCCTGGTTATAGGCATACTGTACGATCAGCGGTCTGTCGGGAACAGCTTTTTTGAGCTCCTCCATGGTAGGAAACCGGTTTTCTTTAAACTGGTAAGGAGACCAGCCACCAATGACCTTTACCCACTGGCCTTCAGGAGTTCGTTTCGCCTGCTCGCTCAGCATTTCTAATGCCCGCTGAAGTGTGGGCACCCCTTCCCACCTGACAGTATAATTGAAACTTCTTTCACTTAGTATATGGGTATGTGCATCATTTATCCCGGGAATCAAACGCCTTCCGTTTGCATCAATCAGCTTTGTATTGTTATCCTTCAGATTAAGTATCTCTGCGTCTGTACCTACGGCATAAATCTTTCCTCTTTTTACTGCAAGAGCAGAGGCCTGGGGTTGTGAGAGACTCCCGGTGGTAATTTTTGCATTAAACACAATCAGGTCAGCGCCAACAAAAGAATCAGCCGGCTGCCCTTTGCCAACGAGAAAAATTATCAAAGTCGTCATTAAAACGAATAAGCTTTTCATTGTACATTATTTTGATTAATGATCATCTCTTAATGGTGAGATAATCAATTCAAAATTCCATTCCGAAAGATGCGTTTCCAATGACATTTGTAACAAAATTGTAGTGACA
>JABDDT010000126.1 GCA_013287475.1 Bacteroidota bacterium | reverse complement strand
GATACTACCAAGGATGTCACTGGATTGACCCATGACTGCAATTCCGGATACTAGAAATAAAACAGTAAGTAGTTTTTTCATGTAGATTGAATTTTTCAGGCAACCCGCCCCTTAATATTTAAACGTTTCATTGATAACTATATTACAAACTGGCCAGGTTAAAAGTATTGACTAAAAAACAAAGAAAATGTTAACAACACGCTGATCAAAAAAAGCATTCTGATAAGGGTCAGGACTTTTCTTATTTTTGCGGCTGCAAAAAAAATCTTCATGAAAAAGTATGTTATCCTTATTACGTTTTCAATGGCTTGTTTTCAAATATTTGCCCAGTCTAAGAAAAAACAGGCTGGGAATGCAACTGCTCCTCCTGCAGCAGTCAAATTAAACGACCAGACTGATTCACTTAGTTATAGTATCGGAATCCTGGTAGCATCATTTTACAAACAACAGGGTATTACCCATATTAATGAAAAGCTTGTCAACAAGGCCATTACTGATAAAATGAAGGGAGACAGCACCCTTTTGACAGAACAACAATGCAATCAGGTGCTAATGAGTTATGTTGAAAAAGTCAAAGCCGACAAAGCTTCGGTGGCAAAAAAAGAAGGAACGGCTTTTCTTGCTGAAAATAAAAACAAACCAGGTGTGGTTTCAACAGGTACAGGCCTGCAATATATGGTATTGAAGGAAGGTACCGGCCCCAAGCCAATCGCAACCGATAAAGTTAAATGTGAATACGAAGGAAAACTGATTGACGGGACTGTATTTGACAGTTCAACTAAGCAGGGTCATCCAATTGAATTTAATGTGAACGGAGTTATCCCGGGATGGACGGAAGCCTTGCAGCTGATGAATACCGGCAGTAAATACCGGCTCTTCATCCCTTCTTATCTTGCTTATGGTGACCAGCAAATGGGTCCGAATATTAAACCCGGGTCAACTCTCATATTTGATGTGGAGTTGCTGGAAATCCTGAAATAGTTTATGGTAAATGGTCAATGGTGAATAGGAGTAAATTTATTCCATATACTATAGACCATCCTCCATATACCAACTAAATATAGAGTTTCTGATAATATTCAGTAACCATTCTTCCTGAATCGAACTGAACCCTAACATCGTTCATTCCGTTTTTCACTATCTGTCTCCAGTTTTCTTTTTGTTCGTAAAAAAGTGGCAGAATTTGGTTTTGAAGAACGTCATAAAGAGAATTCAGATCATATTCATCCTGTTCGGGTACTGTCATGTTGCTATAATCTGATTTCCCTATCAAAAATCCATTAATACCATGTTTTATGAATTCAGGGATCCATCCATCATTTGTAGAAAAATTTAGTGCACCGTTCATGGCAGCTGTCATTCCACTCGTTCCGGATGCTTCCCGAGGTACGCGAGGATTATTCAGCCAGCAATCAGCTGCCTGTTTCAACCTTTTAGATAAACTCAGCTCATAACCGATTAATACGGCCACCTGGTGGTATTCCTTACTCAATTGGACCAGGTAATTAAAATCATTAATCGCCGGATAATCCATCGGATAAGGTTTTCCTGCCCAAATAATCTGAACGGGATACTTTTTATTATTAAGTAAATCTGTGAATCGTTTCTTATCCCTCGCGATCAGGTCAGCTCTTTTGTAACCGGCAAATCGGCGCGACCATACAATCGTAAAGATATCCGGACTGAAGAGTCGTCCAGTCTGGTCGGCAACTATGTCAAAAGATCTTTTCTTCAAATATTGTTTACGATCGTCCCACCAGAAATTATCACCTTCTTCCAATTTCTTATAGAGCTGCTTGTCGGCCCAATAAGTCCAGTTTTGCGCATTTGTTATATATATAATCGGACAAATTCCCTGATATTTACTCCACATGGCCTGGGCTACTTTTCCGTGTAATCGTGAAACAGCATTGGCAAGATGGGAAAAACGAAGTGCTGCGAGTGAATGATTAAAAAGGTGATCATCCATCCCTGTCAGGGTCTTAACTTCTTCAATGGAAAGTCCACAAAAATAACTCATATCGTAACAGAGCTGCATGTCGTGTTTCTCATTACCGGCTTCTTCTGGAGTATGGGTGGTAAATACGAGTCTTTTTTTAACTTCTGCAATATTTTTATTGTATTTCTGGTAGAGATAAAAAGCAGCGCTTATACCATGGGCCTCATTTAAATGATAAAGATCCGGCTAGAAATTAAGTTGATCCACGAGTTTAGCACCCCCGACACCGAGCAGGATGAACTGGGCAACCTTCGTGGCAAGGTTTGCATCATATAAACGATGACAGATCGTTTGAGAAACATAATCATTTTCCTGCAGATCGGTGCTCAATAGGAAAAGAGGTGCCCCGTTAAAAGTTTCAGGAGCCAGGTACCATGCTTTCACCCAAACCGGATGGTCATGAATATTTATCTGGTATTTAATACCGGTATCTATTAAAAAGGGATATTGTTTTTCAACCCATGTTACCTGGAGACTCTGGTCCTGATTCCGTGCCTGATCATAATAGCCATATTTCCAAAGAATGCCGATGAAAATGCTATTTAGTTTCAACTCGTATGCGCTGCGAACATGAGATCCTGCAAGAAAACCCAGTCCGCCACTATAAATTTTTAATGGCTGATGAACCGCGAATTCCATAGAGAAATAGGCGACTTTTTTCGAAAAACGACTATCGACTGCGTAAGGGACTGTGAAGTTTGTGAAATTCATAATTGTTTGAGTAAACGGACGGGGTTTTATTTTATTTTATAATTTTCTTCGTTTGGTCTTTACCGGTTTCACATTTATTTCTTTGTGTTTATTGTAAACACCGTCAAAATAGCAACGGATATCCCTGTGATTACCACAACCTTCCAGTTCTTTCATCCGAACTGCTTTCTCATTGAAATTAAATTCAATGGAACATGGGTCTCCGTTTGCAATATAACGGGCAATAGTGGAAGAAACAAAATGCGCGACTCCTTTTAGTTCCCCCTTACAGTTCCCATTGTCTTTTTCAAAGTGAATGAAAAAGCGAAGAAAAGAATTATTCTTACCATCCCGAAATGAAATAAAATTTCTTTTGTCCTGCGTATAATCTCCTGCGTATTTGTGCTTATGAGGCAGGGTATCTATAGGATTATAGATCTGGGCAATTTTAGGCTTCCCTTCATTGGATTCACGCATTATAAGAGTGAAAACTCCTTCTTCATTGTAAACATAAACAGTTCTTATAAAAAAAATTCGTCCCTCCCCGTCTTTTCTCTGCCTGTTTACTGAAATCGTATATTTATTGTCAATACTGGCGGTGTACCTTATTTCGGAATCATCCTCCCGGATAATCAAAGGCATTCCAGTCTTGAATTTTCCTTCTTTATCCAGGCAAACAACATAAAGAATTTTTTTGGAGGGTAAGAGGGCCTTAATTAAAAGATAAGTTTCAGCATTTTTTACGACCAGTTTACCTGTTGCAAAAAGTCTTGGTTTAACGGATTTTCCAAAGTATTTCTGAATGAGTGAATCAGCAAT
>JABDDT010000125.1:3243-3695 GCA_013287475.1 Bacteroidota bacterium | reverse complement strand
GTTGTTTGAGAGAATCAATTCCAATTTTCAAATGGGTTTCCACAAAATCACCTGTTACCTTCTGATCACTTTCAGCAGTCTTTACTCCATCGGGAATCATTGGCTGATCACTTACCAGCAAAAGTGCTCCGGTTGGGATTTTATTATAAAAGCCGACAGAAAAAATAGTGGCCGTTTCCATATCAACCGCGTATGCTCTTATTTTTTTCAGGTATTCTTTAAAAACATCATCGTGCTCCCAGACTCTTCGGTTGGTAGTATAAACAGTACCAGTCCAATAGTCCACTCCAAATTCACGGATGGTTGTAGAGATTGCTTTTTGTAGTGCAAAAGCCGGAAGGGCGGGTACTTCCGGAGGAAAATAATCGTTGGAAGTTCCTTCTCCACGAATGGCTGCAATAGGCAAAACAAGGTCACCCAGTTTGTTTCTTTTCTTCAATCCGCCGCATTTA
>JABDDT010000125.1:0-3233 GCA_013287475.1 Bacteroidota bacterium | reverse complement strand
GTGCAGCTTTTGGAGAAATGGCACTGAGAAGGTCCATTATAGTTGCAGCAGACGGACTGCCCATTCCAAAATTTATAATGCTGATATCACCCGCTGTTGCGCATTGCATGGGTTTGTCTTCACCGATTATTTTCACCTTATGCATTTCTGCAAATAAATGAACATAGTGGGAAAAATTGGTGAGCAAAATATATGTGCCAAAATTTTCCAATTTCTCCCCCGTGTAACGGGGAAGCCAGTTACTGACAATTTCTTCTTTTGTTTTCATAAATTCATTCAGGGATTCATATAAATAAATCTGCAGGCAAACAACATTCTGTAATTTAGCAAATAGTTGAGGTATGATTAAAATCTATTACCCTCATTTTGCTTTCAAGATCAAAGAAGAGGAATCCGGAAAGGAATTCATTTTTGATGAACAAAGGAAACAATGGGTGCGTCTTACTGAAGAAGAATGGGTGCGGCAAAATTTTGCGCAATACCTGCTCCAGGTTAAAAAATACCCGTCAAGTTATATTGCTGTCGAGAAAAAAATGAAGCTCGGCGAAATGAATAAACGTTTTGATATTCTCGTATTCGACAAAGCCGCGAAACCCTGGATGATGATCGAATGCAAGGCTATGAACAAACCTTTAGATAAAACTGTATTATGGCAGGCGCTCCATTATAATCTTGCCATTCCGGTCAAATATCTGGTTATAACCAACGGGCAGCAATGTCATGCTTATAAAAAAGCTCCTTTGGATTTCGAAGAAATGAATGTTTTGCCTTCTTATGATGAATGACCTTAACGCTCAACGACAAACGTCAATAATCATTACTGGAATAAGGAAAAAATATTTAATTACTAAGTATCAATTACGATTTGTTATAAATGAACCGCGTTAGGCGTTTAGCGTTATGCTTTAAGCTTCTTAAGGGAATATACCAAGTTCAGCATAAGAAGTTCCCACCTTATTAATCGCTACTACGTAAGCTGCCGTGCGCATATCGGGAATGGATGGGTTATTCTTCCAGCATTGCATGATTTCGTGGGTTGCTGTAATCATGGTTTCTTCAAGACCACTATAAACCAGGTCAGCTTCTTCTGCACCATGCATGATAAATTCTCTTTCTTTGGATCGTACATTTTTACCAGTGAGTTCTTCCAGCTGTCCGAGAATATGGGTATTCATATTTTCAGTAAATCGTTTTTCCATCCGACCATAACGTACATGGCTAAGATTTTTCAGCCATTCAAAATAAGAAACCGTTACTCCGCCAGCATTCAGATACATATCTGGTATAACCAGTACGCCCTTTTTGATAAATACTTCATCCGCTTCGGGTGTTAGCGGACCATTCGCAGCTTCTCCGATTATTTTTGCTTTTACGCGCGGAGCGTTTTCGCCATCGATCACATTCTCCAAAGCTGCCGGGATGAGGATATCACAATCAAGTTCCAGTGCTTCAGTGGATTTTTCTATATTAATTGCACCCGGAAAATTTAAAATTGAACCGGTTTTTTTACGGTGCTGAAAAACTTCTTCTTCATTCAATCCGTCTGGATTAGTAATCGCACCTTCGTATTCCGCCAGGCCAATCACTTTTGCACCTCCCTCACGAAAGAATTTTGCGGCATGGTATCCGACATTTCCAAGTCCCTGTACTACTACTCTTTTGCCCTCCACGCCGGTATGAAGGCCCAGCTTGTCCATCGCTTCCCTTATATGGCAAACCTCACGAACACCATAATAAACACCCAGTCCCGTTGCCTCTCTTCTACCGCGCACACCGCCCTGGGTAACCGGCTTACCCGTGACACAGCCGAGGGCATCGATTTCTCCCGGCCGCATGCTCATATAAGTATCCAATATCCAGGCCATTTCTCTTTCTCCTGTGCCGTAATCTGGTGCAGGCACATCAGTACCAGGACCGATAAAATTCTTTTTTATTAATTCTGAAGTATATCTGCGGGTGATCTTTTCCAGATCATATGCTGAATATTTCTTCGGATCAATCGCAATACCTCCTTTTGCTCCTCCAAATGGAACATTTACAATAGCACATTTATAGGTCATCAGTGCTGCCAGGGCCATTACCTCATCGAGATTAACGGAAAGTGCAAAACGGATACCGCCCTTGCAGGGCGTTTTATGATGAGAATGCTGAACACGATAAGCTTTGATCACTTCTACTTTATCCCCTATTTTAACAGGGAAGTACATACGATAAACAGCATTGCATTGTTTGATCTGTTCAAGGATTCCGGGGTCCCAGTTTGTATACGGAGTAGCCTTGTCGAAGCTTTTTTCGACCGCTTCAAAAAATTTATACTCATTCCTGGCAGCCATACATCGTTATTTTATAAAGAATTATTTGTGTGCAATATTTAGTTTTTATTTTTTTCCATCCGGCTGATCTTCCTGTCAAGTTGAATGAGATAGATAAAAATTCCGGCAAGAATAATCAGCAGTACGGTTACTACCACATATATTTTTCCATTGGAACGCATCAGTTCTGCCATTTGAGGTTTTTCATGCTGCGTACTATCCTGTGCATGACCGGAGAGCAAACTCAATATGAAGCAAACAAAAAACAAAAAACGCAGGGATATTTTAACCATGAAGCTCATGTTTTAAAGAAAACAACTGTAAGCGGATCCTTAAGGTGGAAATCCAGACACCCAGCAAAGTCCAGCCCGGAACTGCGCCAAACCAGAACACCTTGCGCATGTGGCTGTCAATATCATTCGTATCCAATGCAGGATTGCCCATGCCGCCAGGGTGCAGGCTCTCCACCAACCGCGGGATGATCCAAATGGTTGGGAAAAGCATGGCAAAAGCAAATACATTATAAACAGAACTGATCCTTGCGGATTTATCCAAATCTGTTAATGAATTCCGCAGAACAAAATAAGCCAGATAGATCAGCAGGGCGATCGCTGCACCGATCTGCTTGGGATCATTGCTCCAGAAAGCCCCCCAGGCATATTTTGCCCAAACAGATCCTGTAAGAAGACCGAGCAAACCAAAAACGATACCTGTCCTGGCATATTCCACCGCATATATATCATCGACGGGTTTATTATGCCTTAAATACCTTACTGAATAGATAACAGAGACGATGAAAAAAATCATCATACCAAACCACATCGCAACATGAAAATAGAGATTACGAATGGTTTCATTCAGAATCGGTTTTGCGGGAACATAGCCCAAAAAACCGGCCGTGAATGTATAAAGTAGAAAAAT
>JABDDT010000124.1 GCA_013287475.1 Bacteroidota bacterium | reverse complement strand
TTAGTAAAAAATATTTTTAAATTCAAATACTATTACAATGAGCAGTAAAAATTTCACAACCACGATTTTGGTTGACCAGGCGCCGAAGGATGTTTTTAAGGCAGTTAACAATGTCCGTGGCTGGTGGTCGGAAAATATTGATGGCGATACAGATAAACTGAATGCAATGTTTCTTTATCATTATAAAGATGTACATACGTGCAAAATAAAAATTACAGAACTGATTCCCGGTAAAAAAGTGGTTTGGCAAGTGTTGGAAAATCATTTCAATTTTATTAATGATGATACTGAATGGAAAGGTGATGACATTGTTTTTGACATCAGAAAAAAAGGAAAGCAGACACAGCTTCAGTTTACACAGATGGGTTTAACCTCTGCCGATGAATGCTATAATGTCTGCTATGATGCGTGGACAGGATTTATTGCCAACAGCCTGGATAAATTGATTTCTACAGGCAAAGGTGAGCCAACTCCAAAAGACACGGACGGTGCATTTAATGAAGAGCTGATTGAAAAATGGAAACTGAATGATCGTAAAAAGGCAAACGGATTTACTTTCAGCATGCAAACTTCTCAATCCGTCGAAAAAGTTTTTAAAACTTTGCTTGATGTGCGCAATTGGTGGACGGGTTTATATGGGGAGCAAATTAAAGGAGACAGCAGTATTTTAAATGATGAGTTTACTTTTAAGGCAGGAAATGGCGTACATTATACCAAACAAAAATTAATAGAGGCAGAACCAAACAAAAGAATTGTCTGGCTTGTAACGGAAAGTAATTTGAATTTTTTGAATAAGCCGGATGAATGGAAGGGCACCAAAATATGTTTTGATATTGCAAAACAATCCGGAAAAACAAAAGTCACCTTTATGCATGAAGGACTGGTTCCAAAAATTGAATGTTACAATGGTTGTGCCGGTGCATGGACACAATATTTAGAAAATTTAGAGAAGCGTTTGAAGTAATACAAAATGATTCTTATGGTTATGGGATATGAGATATGGGATATGAGATATAGGATATGAGATATGAGATATGGGATATGAGATATGAGATATGGGATATGGGATATGGATTAAGAATTAATATCTCATAACCCATAACCCATAACCAATATCATTCTGTTCTTAGACTTTTTACGGGGTTTGAGATTGCTGCTTTAAAGGATTGAAAACTGATAGTAAGTAATGCTATCAGCAAAGCAGCAGTTCCGGCAATAACAAATACCCACCAGCTCATATCGGTGCGGTAAGCGTATTCCTGAAGATAACTATTTAATCCGTACCATGCCACAGGAAAACTAATAGCAGCAGCAATCAACACCAGCATCAAAAAGTCTTTTGACAAAAGGAAAACAATATTCCTGACACCTGCACCCAATACTTTGCGAACACCAATTTCTTTTACTTTGCTTTCTGCCGTAAATGTTACCAGACCAAATAGACCAAGGCAGGATATTAAAATAGTTACCAAAGCAAAACAATTAAACAATTGCCCAACATGCGTATCCGTTTTGTATAATTCATCAAACTGATTGTCTAAAAACGTGTAATCAAAATTATAATCAGCATTATATTTCTTCCATAAGTTTTCTGCCGCAGCCAATGCATGCGGAGCATTCCTGGCTGTAGTCCTTATATACATTTTCCCCCGCCAATGTTTGTCGTACTGCATTAAAATTGGACCAATTTTTTGGTGCATATCCTGGAAATGAAAATCTTTCACCACACCCGCAATCACTCCTTTAATTCCATGAAAAGTAATTCGTTTGCCAACCGCGGGTTCTTTTATGCCGGTCTCTTTAATGGCCGTTTCATTTAGTATGAAGTTTGCACTATCTGCAGGCGAACCCGTAAAGCCATTTCCTTCGACCAACTGCATCCCCATCACCTGCAAAAAATTTCTTTCTATCGGCATCTGAAAAATACCAAATGATTGCTGGTCCGCCCGCTTACCATCCCAGTCCACATCGGTGCTTCCGGAGAAATGACTGATAATATTCGCCCCGGATTCTGTAACACCTAAAATACCGGGTTGTTTGAGCAGTTCTGCAACTGCCGCATCATAATGGTCATTTATGTTACGCATCCAGAAACTAAACACATTCTGTTTATCATATCCCAGATTTCTTTCCCGTATATATTTCAATTGCTTACCAATGATGATCGTACTCGTAATAAGCATGATGGAAAAACTAAATTGCACCACTACCAACACTTTGCGAAAACTGCCTTTGCTGCCAATGCCGCTTAGCTTACCCTTCATGGCCTCAAGCGGCCTGAACGACGACAGCGTTATGGCAGGATAAATTCCTGCCAGCAACAGGGTCGCCAGCATAGTCAGCCCATACACCGCAAGCACTTCGGGCTGCCAGGGTTTAAAAACAATATTTTTCCCCGAAATATTATTGTACAAAGGCATCATCAGATAAATAATCACGGTAGCTAACAAAAGTGCCAAACCAAATGTGAGCATGGATTCACTTAAGAATTGCATGAACAGGCTTGTTTTGCCCGCGCCAACAATTTTACGCAAACTGATTTCCTTGCTGCGTTTCATTGCCCTTGCAGTAATCAGGTTCACATAATTTATGCACGCTATCACCAGTACAATTACAGCTATTATCATAAACACCCTTACAACCATCATACCCTGTTCCTTTCCTTCAATAGAATACAGATGCATTTTAGTAACCGGGTTAAATACGTAAAGAAGGTGTCTGTTAGCGGGTATATCATCAACCTTGCGGTGTATCATGCTCAGTTTTTGAGCCGCCGTGGCCGGACTGGCATTCGGTTTCAGCAATACATACGTGTCGTAATTATATTGGTCCCAGTTAGCATTAAGCGATTTATAATAGCCGGAAGTATCATATTGCTGTTCCAAACGCTGAAAATTAAAAACAATGTTGTAGCGTATAGATGAATTGGCGGGCATATCCTTCATTACCCCTGATACGCGGTATATTTTTTTGTCGTCGCCTTTTAAAATTTTACCTATCGGGTCCTCCTCACCAAAAAAAGTTTTCGCCGTTGTTTCGGACAATACAACAGAGTATGCGTCATCAAAAGGATGTTCAGAGTTGCCTTCGGTAAGAGGATAAGTAAACATCCTGAAAAAAGAGGCGTCAGTCGTGCAGTTATGCCATTCAGTGAATTTTTTGCCCTTATACTCAAATACGGAAACATTCCAGTCTTCCGTTACCCTGCAGGCATCTTCCACTTCCGGTACTTCTTTCTTAGCAAAAATCGCTGTGGGCGCCGGCGTTGATCCCCAAATGCTACTGGCATCAAATCGCACGGCTACTTTGTATAAATCAGCTTTATTCTTATTAAACCCATCAAAGCTCAGTTCATCTTGCACCCAAAGCACCAGCAGTATACATACTGCTAAACTCACGGCAAGTCCGGCAATGTTGATAAATGAGTATGTTTTATTTTTCCGAAGACTACGAATGGCTATTTTGAAATAATTTTTAAGCATGAGCAGTAGATTTTGAGATATGGGATATGAGATATGGGATATGAATTTTGTAATATCTCATAACCCATAACTCCTAAGTATCCCCAACAAAAAGACCAAAATCATTTCATGTTGATGCATAATGAATTAGCAAAAAATAAGAAAATTGACCTGCACGATTTTGATACAGATGCTGTTCGATAAAATGAAATGACCCGGTACAGAAATAGTAGATCGGTTAAATTTCTTAAACTCCAATAGTACCTGTTTTCACTTTTCCTGCCCGTCTGTAGCAGGCAATAATTACTCCTTTTGATGTAACAATACTCTCCGTCAATGTAAATGCTGCGGGAATTGTTCCGCTGTCAAGAATCCTTTTCCCCTTACCTAAAGTCAATGGGTGAATTTTGAGCCTGAGTTCGTCTACAAGGTCATTCTTTAGCAGCAGCGGAATGAGTTTACTGCTACCCCAAACCTGAATGTCAGGGCCTTTTGAATTTTTGATCTTTTTGATATCT
>JABDDT010000123.1 GCA_013287475.1 Bacteroidota bacterium | reverse complement strand
AACCCCCGAACTTCGTCTTAAGGAAGCTGAAGTTGCCGGGCGGATTATGGATCTGGATATCCGGGAAAATCTTGGAATGCCCGACGGTTTTTTTCAGAACAATGAAGAAAATCAAAGAAAAATTATCAGGGTTATAAGACAATACCAACCGGAGATTGTACTTGCCAGCGCTTTGGAAGACCGTCATCCGGACCATGGCAGGGCAGGTAAACTGATTTCTGACAGCTGTTTTCTGAGCGGACTTAGAAAAATATCCACAAAGGATACCCGGGGTAAAGAACAGGAACAATGGAGGCCTAAATATGTTTTTCACTTCATCCAGGACAGATTTTATCAGCCTGTATTTGTTTATGATATCACATCGGTTTTTGATAGAAAACTGGAAGCTATCCGCTCTTATAGCTCCCAATTTCATTCAACGACTTACGATAAAGATGAGCCGCAGACTTATATCTCGGGTCCTGAATTTATAGATTCGATTATTGGCAGAGCCCAGATGCTTGGAAAGATGATAGGAGTAAAATATGCTGAGGGCTTTTTATCGGAAAAAATGATAGGCGTCAGTAATCTGGATTCTTTTGTACAATTTGATACCTGATGTGCATAAACAACACATTTTCATCGTTATTTAACAGAGTTATCGCAATTAAAAGCGATAACTTTGCACCAGTTTTTAGTTAAAGCGCTTATCATGCAAATGCCAAAATTTTCCAATAGTCCGCACACATTCCATGCAGATCTTAAAAAAAGAATTAATTCCTATTTTGACCAGACGGGAAAATCAATGACTGGCAATTTTGCACTTTATCTTAAAGCGGCCGTGCTTGGAATAAGTTTTATAGGCTTGTACGTGCATCTGGTATTTTTTACTCCTCCCGTTTTATTTGCTCTTGTAGAATGTATTTTATTCGGTTGTGTTATATCTGCCATCGGTTTCAATGTTATGCATGATGGTGGTCACGGGAGTTTCAGCAAAAGTAAACTGATCAACCAGATGGCAGCTCTATCCCTCAGTGTTTTGGGCGGCAACAGCTTTATCTGGCACAATAAACATAATATAATTCATCATTCGTACACAAATGTTGACGGTGTGGATGATGATATCAATATCCAGCCTTTTATGCGGATGAGCAGTAGTCAGAAAAGACTGAAATTACATAAATACCAGCACGTTTATTTCTGGGGTCTTTATGCCATGCTTTATATCCTTTGGATTTTCATCCTTGATTATAATAAATATTTCAGGAGAAGGGTTGGTGATGTGCCGATGAAGAAAATGGGTATTATGGATCATTTCAATTTCTGGATTTTTAAAGTGGTACACGCATTTATATTTATTGCACTTCCTATTTATGTCGTCGGCTTCGGAACCTGGTTAATTGGTTTTTTGGTTACAACCGTAGTTACAGGTCTGTTGATCAGTATCGTTTTTCAATTGGCACATACTGTTGAGCATGTTTCTTTCCCGACTGCAAATATTGATACCAACAAAATTGAAAATGAATGGGCCATTCACCAGGTCAATACCACCGCTAATTTTGCTACTCACAACAGGCTCGTTTCATGGCTGGTTGGTGGTTTAAATTTTCAGATTGAACACCATTTGTTTCCTAAAATATCACATATACATTATCCTGCTGTAAGCAAAATAGTACGGCAGACCTGTGCTGATCATGGAATTCAATATATTGAATTTGCCAGGGTACACAAAGCCATTGCTTCTCATGTAACTTACCTCAAGCATTTGGGTCAGGCTTCGTAAGCTTAAGGCCTAAAGCTCAAAGCCTAAAGCAAAATTTAGGATATCAGAACCTTATTAGTTACAATTTTATTGGATTAAATTAATTCAAATTAGTTTTTGGCTTTAGGCTTTTGGCTTTGAGCTTTGAGCTTTAAGCTTAAATTGCAAGCTCAAACTTTTTCTGACTATGACTAAAGTTAAAGTGGGTATCGTGCAGATGTCCTGCGTGAAAGATAAAACTGCTAATTTTCAAAAGGCCGCCGAAAAAATAAAAGAAGCTGCTAAAAAGGGCGCTCAGATCGTTTGCCTCCAGGAACTTTTTACTTCTCTGTATTTTTGTGATAAAGAAGACTATAATAATTTCCAACTTGCAGAAACCATCCCTGGCCCGTCCACAGAGATTTTACAGAAAATCGCAATGGAGAATAATATTGTGATCATCGCCTCTCTTTTTGAGAAAAGAACCCAGGGAATCTATCATAATACCACGGTTGTCATAGATGCAGATGGTACATATCTGGGTATGTACAGGAAAATGCATATACCCGATGATCCCGCTTTTTATGAGAAATTTTATTTTACACCAGGTGATCTCGGATACAAGGTTTTTGAAACGAAATTTAGTAAGATCGGTGTATTGATTTGCTGGGATCAGTGGTATCCTGAAGCCGCACGGATAACTTCCCTGATGGGTGCTGAAATTCTTTTCTATCCAACAGCGATAGGATGGTCCACAAACCAGGATCTTCCTACCAATACAGAACAATACAATGCATGGCAGACCATTCAGAGGAGTCATGCAGTTGCCAATGGGGTACATGTTGTAAGTGTGAACCGTGTAGGGATCGAACAGAATGGCGCCATGAAATTCTGGGGAGGTTCTTTTATTTCCAATCCATTCGGCACCATTTTATATCAGGCCAGCCATGATAATGAAGAAGTGATTGTGCAGGAAGTTGACACTTCAAAAACAGATAGCTACCGGACACACTGGCCATTCCTGCGTGATCGCAGGATCGATTCTTATCAGCCCATTACCAAAAGATTTATTGATGAAAATTAGCCGGCCCACACCTAAAGAATTGGGTTACCGATTTCCGGCTGAATTTGAAAAGCATGCGGCAACCTGGCTAAGCTGGCCTCATAAAGAGGAATCCTGGCCCGGTAAAATTGAAACCATTTATCCGCCTTACTGCCTTTTTATACAGGCCTTGTCAGAGAACGAAGCCGTTCATATAAATGTGGCTGATGAAAATATGAAAACCTTTGCCATGGAAAAGCTGGAAAAGGTTTCGGCAAAGATGGACAGCATTAAATTTTTTACGCATCCCACTAACGATGCGTGGTGCAGGGATCATGGTCCCGCCTTTTTAATTAATCCTGCAGCTGCCCAACCAAAAATCATCATCGACTGGAATTATAATGCCTGGGGGAATAAATATCCACCTTTCGACCTGGATGATCGTATTCCAACGCTTATTGCCACTGCCTATGAAATTCCGGTTTTGTATCCGGATATTATCATGGAAGGAGGATCAGTCGATTTTAACGGGAATGGAACACTAATTACATCAGAGTCCTGTCTTCTGAATAAAAACAGAAACCCTTTATTAAGCCGTACCGGAATTGAAGCCTTTCTGGAAGCTTATTATGGAATTGATCAGGTACTATGGGTAAAAGACGGAATTGTTGGCGACGATACGGATGGACATATTGATGATACCGTCCGGTTTATTAACGAAGACAGTGTACTCGCTGTAGTAGAGGAAAATAAATCTGATGAAAACTATGAAATCCTTCAGCGAAACCTGGCAGATTTGAAATCCATGCGGCTCTTGAATGGGAAACAACTTAACATTACCGAACTGCCTATGCCGGATAAAATTATTTACGAAAACCAGCGCCTTCCTGCTTCGTATGCTAATTTTTATATTGCCAACGGAGTGGTCATAGTTCCTACATTCAGATCTGATAAAGATGAAAAAGCATTGAGGATCATCCAGGGCGCTTTTCCCGAACGGAAAGTTCTGGGACTGGATTCAACAGATATCATCTGGGGACTTGGGAGTTTTCATTGCCTCAGTCAGCAGGAACCATACGTCTAACGCCTGGGGCATTAGACAATGTAGAAAATGTAGAATGGTGGGAAATGTAAGAAAGGGAGAATTGAATTTTAAATTCCGTATTTCAATTTTACATCACCGGATGATTACATTTGTCAGGTTAAAAGCAAAAACTTTTATGTTTGTGTAACTTAAGATTGAATCTTTTTTATAATAGTTTTAGGCTTTAAGCTTTGAGCTTTAAGCTTGTCAAGTAAATATAAATACGATTGCTAAATGAAAAAAACGATCCTCCTTGGTCTGCTTATTTTTTCAGAATTGTTGGTCTTCTCACAGAAAAAGGGAAA
>JABDDT010000122.1 GCA_013287475.1 Bacteroidota bacterium | reverse complement strand
TATAATTGATGTTTTGGCCAGATGTAACACCTGTTCCTTGACGTTAAGTTCAGTAAGACGGTCTTCTCTTTTTTCCGGATTGGAAATAGCTTCCAGTTCCATTCGGTGCAAACGGTATACATCTTTTATATTACGTAACCACATATTCAGTACCTGTTTGAAATCGTGGTTGGTCAAAGCTGCCTTTATTCCGCCGCAGCCATAGTGACCACAAATGATGACATGTTTCACCTTCAGATGCGCCACTGCAAATTCCAGTACGCTTAACAGATTCACGTCAGTATGGATCACCAGATTGGCAATGTTTCGGTGTACAAAAATTTCCCCCGGCTGTGTGCCCGTGATTTCGTTTGCAGGCACCCGGCTGTCACTACATCCGATCCATAAAAATTCAGGATTCTGTATCAGGGAAAGACGCCTAAAATATTCCGGGTCATCAGCAATTTTTTCTGCTGCCCAGACTTTATTCTCACTTAATAATTTATTTATAGAACTCATATTATAATATCCATATTAAGTAAGATTAAAAAATCTTAAATATTCAATCCTCCACAAACACTTATTACCTGACCGGTTATATAACTACTCATATCAGAAGCAAGGAATAAGGCAGTATCGGCAATTTCAGCACCGCTTGCAAACCTGTTAAGCGGAATTTTTGCCAGGAATGATTTGGCTCCTTCTTCATCCTTCAGGTAGTGCGTCATGTCCGTTTCCACAAACCCGGGCGCAATGGCATTACATCGGATATTCCTGCTTCCCAGTTCATGTGCAACAGACTTCGTAAATCCGATAATGCCCGCTTTGGAAGCAGCATAGCTTGACTGGCCTGCGTTTCCACGAATTCCGATGATGGAACTCATATTGATGATGGATCCTTTTTTTGCTTTCATCATCGGCCGGATCACTTGTTTGGTCATATTGAAGACACTTTTCAGATTGACTTCCATGACTTCATCCCATTGCGCAGGATTAAGCCGCAACAACAAACTATCTTTGGATATACCTGCATTATTTATGCAAACATCTATAGTTCCATGTTCTTCCAGAACCTCGTTTACAAATTTTTCGCTGTCCTCATATGATCCAGCATTACTCTTATATCCTTTTGCTTTGACACCAAATGACTGCAACTTTTTTTCCAGGATTTTGGCTTTTTCTTCACTGGATAGAAAACTAAATGCAATATGTGCACCCTGTTCTGCCATCCTGATCGCAATGGCTTCGCCAATCCCGCGTGCTGCACCTGTAACGATTACTATTTTCCCATCTAAAAGCTTCATTTCATTGCATTATGTGGAGTCAAATATATAAACTGAAAAGTTTGCAGGTAAATTTAAATATTAATTTAGGCCTTTCCATCGAACCATGAATCTGATTAACAGAAAGAAATTATTATTATTTGCTTTGGCTTCAGAAACTTTTCTTGCCAGTTATGGACTTCTGATCGGGGAACAGACAAGCGTAGTTTCGATATTATATCTCATGGCTGGTCTGATTTTCATTTTTTCTATACTCATACTGCCTTCTGCCAGACTGCCCCGGATGACTGAATTGAAAAAAGAGTCCTTACTGAAATTGCCCCTCATCATACTCATGTTGTTGCTTGCGTTTATTATATCCCGTTACTGGCTGGATCTGATTCCCCTGGATCCGGATTTTGCAGATATGCTTCCCGTAATAAAAGTTATGAATGAAAGGTTTCTTCATGGAGAATGGAAACAGGTGTATGAACCGATTCCTGTAATCTGGAATGGAACGCGCCCCATCTACATGCCGGCAATGTGGTTGCCATATTCCTTAGCTGTTGCGCTGAAAATAGATATACGATGGATGTCTGTACTGCTTGTTTTACTAAGCTTTATTATCATTTTAATCCTGATTCAGATAAGGAAAAACAAATATTTCGGCTATAGCCTGATTGCAATAACTGGTGTATTGTTCTGGTGGATTTTTGCAAGAAACGAAGTGCACAGCCTTATAAGCATGAGTGAAGAAGGTGTTGTCATTTTTTATTTTGTACTGCTTACTATTGCAATTATTTCGGGAAATGCATTTATCATGGGATTAACAGCCTCGCTTTGTTTGTTAAGCCGGTACAGTATGATTGGATGGCTGGTCCCATGCCTGATTTTTTTTGCTGCACGTAAAGATGTGAGAAAACTCATTGCATTCACCGTTACAGGAATCCTCTGTTTTCTCCTTTTCTTTCTGATTCCATTCGGGTTTAAAACATTGAATCAAATGATTGCCCTGCCTGGAAATTATGTGTCTTTTGCAAAACATGTCTGGGAATCCACTCCTGAAGTTTACTGGCTGAACCTGGGTCTGGCGAAATTTTACGGTCCCCACAGAATGGCAATTCTGCATTTTTGTTTACTGACAATGAGTTTTGGGATGCCTCTTTTATTTATGTGTTTTTGTCTTATTCAAAAAAAATGGCAGTTTCGAAACATTAACCTGGCCTGTTTCAAATTCAGTCTGCTTGTTTTTTATCAGTTTATTGATGTACCCTATGGATATCTTTTCTTCACGTCATCGTTCGTGAGCCTTGTAATTGCGGCCAGCCTATTAAGTGTGAGAGTGTGAGAGTGTGAATAAGTACTTTTAAATTCCATTCTCACACTCTCACACTCTCACACCCTCACACTTTGTTGTTGAGCATAATCAGCAGTTCATCAACATAATTTCTGTCATTCGAAAGGCGGGGAACCTTATGTTGCCCTCCCAGTTTTCCTTTTTTGCGAAGCCAGCTGGTAAAGAGGCCCTTGGGAACTGATTTTACAATGGGTGGTCTGAGGGCAATACTCTTATGACGCTTTGCTTCATAATCGCTGTTTAATTCTTTTAATGCCTTATCAAGTTCTTCAGAAAACAAAGCAATGCTTTCAGGTTCTTTCTCAAATTCGATCAGCCATTCATGGGCACCGTTGGAATGGTCACCGAAATACACCGGGGCAGCCGTGTAATCGTTGACTACAGCACCGGATTTATTTGCTGCAACAACGATTGCCTTGTCGGCATTATCAACTATGATCTCTTCTCCAAAAGCATTGATAAAATGTTTAAGCCTGCCGCTCACTTTGATGCGGAAAGGTCCCAGCCGGGTAAACTGAATGGTATCTCCAACCAGGTAACGCCAGAGCCCGCCGTTGGTGCTAATCACCAGCGCATAGTTTTTGCCTAATTCCGCATCCTTCAATCCGATCGTTTGGGGATCTGATTTACCGTATTCTTCTACGGGCATGAATTCCATAAAAATCCCATGATTGGTAAAGAGCAGCATGCCATCTTCTCCGGGATAGTCCTGTGCTGCGAAAAAACCTTCGCTGGCATTATACATTTCAAGGTAATTGATATCGCCTCCGATGATTTTTTTAAACTGCTCACGGTAAGGCGTAAACGAAACGCCACCATGGATGTATAATTCCAGTGAAGGCCAAACTTCGAGAATATTTTTTTTGCCAGTATTTTCAAGGATCTTTTTTAATAGTACGAGGGTCCATGTCGGAACGCCAGAAATCGATGTCACATTCTCACGGATGGTATTGCCGGCCATCTGATTGATCTTATCTTCCCATTCATCCAGAAGAGCGATATGTAATTCGGGTGTACGTATCCAGTTGCCCCAGAATGGAGAGTTTTGTAAAAGAACAGCACTGAGGTCGCCATATTGCACTTCTGCATTGAACTGACTGATGGTATGACTTCCACCGATAACAAGACCTTTGCCTGTGAGCAGGTCTGAATCGGGATGAAAATGATAATACATGGTAAGAACATCCTTCGCACCGAGATAATGGTTATCCTGCAGACTTTCCTCACTTACCGGTATGAATTTACTTTTATCGCTCGTAGTACCACTGCTCTTTGCAAACCAGTTGATGGGTGTATTCCAAAGCAGGTTTTCTTCCCCCTGCATAATGCGTTGAATATAGGGTTTGAGGTCGTCATATTCGTGTATCGGAACAGCTTTCTTAAATTCTTTAATGGAAAATAATTTGGAGAAATTATACTTACGTCCTATTTCGGTATACTGGGCTGAGGTAACCAGGTCCTGCAATACTTCACGTTGGACGGCAACAGGGTCGAGCACCCATTGTTCAATTTGCCAGCGTCTCATCCTGGCCAGGCGTGATATGGCAGGACTTAATAATTTCAAGATGACTT
>JABDDT010000121.1:2503-4380 GCA_013287475.1 Bacteroidota bacterium | reverse complement strand
AACGGGCGCCATGTTCTCCTCCTGAAATGCCAATGCCCATAAAATGAAATCCTTTATCGCGGACGAAGTTTACCCGGCGAAGTGTATCTGTATAGTGGGAATTGCCACCATCAATTATAATATCCCCGGGAGAAACTAGGGGGAGAAGGGAATTTATTACATCGTCTACTGGTTTTCCAGCCGGTACCAGCATCATGATTTTACGGGGTTTTTGCAGTTGTTGGACCATCTCAGCCAGTGTGTTCACTCCCTTAACCGTGGTTCCCTGGGTCGCTGAAGCCTCAAGCAACCTGGCTTTCCCCGGATCCGTATCAAATCCAATAGCCTTAAAACCATGATCAGCCATATTGAGCAGAAGATTCCTGCCCATTGTACCCAGCCCGATCATACCAAAATCAAACAGATTGTTTTCCATGTAGTAAAAATGAGCGTAAAATTAGGCATTTTGAGATATAGTGGCTGATTCCCGTTTCTAAAAACACTTGGTTATACGGGAAAATCATTTTATTTTTAAGCATTCTCTTCCGACCGGTCCAAACCTATAAAGAGCTCCGGAATTCCCTATTATCCTTCATAAAATCTCAATACATTCCTGCGTGCAAACGATCGATTGATGATGCTATTAATGACTGCATTTTCCATATAAATCTGGCAACGGCATTATTTATAGGCAATAGTATTTGAATATGAAGAAGATGGCCCTTAAACTTTATTTGATCGTCTGTTTATTGTGCATGGTGTTTACCAGCCAGGCCCAAACTGATGTTCTTACACAGCACAATGATCTAAATCGCACCGGATGGAATCGGAATGAATCCATTCTGAATACATCCAATGTAACGCCTACAAATTTTGGTATTCTGTATAAGCATACAGTAGATGATCAGATTTTTGCGCAACCACTTATTGTCACAGGTATAACTGTAACTGACCCGGTTACCCATACTCAGGTATCCAGAAACCTGCTGATCGTGGTTACTGTCCAAAATACGATGTACGCCTTTGATGCGGATGACGGAACCCTGGACCCTTACTGGCAGATTAATTTTACGCCTGCAGGCGAAATGGTTCCGAATGCAGGTGACATACATGCGCACCTTTGCAATTTTACTTACACGGACTTTAAATCGTCCGGTAACAATCTTGGTCAGATTGGATCTTTTGGTACTGTCGGTACGCCGGTAATTGATAAGTCAACCAATACCATTTATTTTGTCAGCCGTTACAGGGATCAGATTGTCGACAATACACCTTTAAATACAACAGACCATGCGAACGATCCTGACTGGTCTTCTGCCGGATTCTTCCAACAGGTGCATGCCCTGGATCTGAGCACCGGAGCCGATAAATTCGGAAGCCCGGTATTAATTGACCCCACCACTACTTTTGTTAATGGAACAGGCCCCGGCAATGTGGGCAACATTATACATTTTGACCCGCGCAGGCAGAATCAGCGTGGAGGGCTCTTTATTTCCAACGGCATTGTATATATACCCTATTCGGGTCATTGTGATATGGATAATTATCATGGCTGGATACTGGGATATAAAATAAATGATCTGACCCAGCAGCTTATCCGATATGTAACGACTCCCAATGACGAACGCGGAGGCATCTGGATGAGTGGAGCAGGTCCTGCTGTGGATGCAGCCGGCAATATTTATTTTGCGGTGGGCAATGGAAATAGTGCCAGCCTATCCGGCGACCCTCAAAATGTGGCCCTTAGTGTGGTGAAGACAACCCCGGATTTAATCAATCATACACTTACAAATATTTCATGGTATAAGCCCGTTTCTTCCACTTATAATGCATGGAACACCAGTGACCTTGATTTTGGAACAGGCTTATACCATGAAATATTTGTAAGTGTATGATTG
>JABDDT010000121.1:0-2493 GCA_013287475.1 Bacteroidota bacterium | reverse complement strand
CGTATTGATTCCGGGAACTAATATGCTGGTTACTGCACATAAAAGCGGAGTAATCATGCTGCTCTCGCAAAATATTCCTGCACCCGGCGGAGAGTATAATGAATCGTCTCCTAATTTTCTCGGCGCATATAATCTGGGAGCAGTAAGTGGTGCACAGAGTCATTCATCCCTTACTTATTTTGGTGGCGCGACAACACAATATGTTTATCAGTTTTCTGAAAACACGCATGTGATGGCATATCCGGTAAATACGGTTTCGCAAACTCTGGGAACACCTATTCAAAATACTTCTGTTCCTGTGAACACTATTATGGAAGGCGGATATTCTTCTGTGAGTTCAAATGGTACAGATCCAACCACCGGTATTCTCTGGGTAACACAATTAACAGGAACAACCGGTGGAACCATTCATGCATTAAAAGCGGATGATATAACCCAGGAGTTATGGAATTCCGATGGAAACCCAAATGATGTGTTGGGAAATTATGCGAAAATGTCCCCGCCCACCATTGCAAATGGTAAAGTTTATGTATCCACTTTTTCAAATACCCTGAATGTATATGGTTTATTGGCAAGTAACAGCCGCTGTATCAACAATGTGGCATTAAATAAAACTGCCCATGCGTCTCCAAATACGGATGTTGTGGACGGATTCCCTGGAAGTAACGCATTTGACGGTAATACAGCCACACGATGGGCTATTCAGGGAGGAACAACAGGGACATATCTATATGTAGACCTCGGTTCCCTTTATGATATATGCAAGATTTCAATTCAATGGAATAATATCAATGACAATGCTCAGGGATTTACTATTGACATAACAAATGATACACTGGCAGGCTGGACTACTATCAATACAGTTACCGGAAATGTTTTTGTAAATGGTAATCCAACAATTAATACTTTCAACGAACACGTTACAGCCAGGTATGTACGGATGAGCGTAACGACACCAGGAACTTTTGGTGTATCTATTTCTGAATTTCAGGTATTTGGTTCTCCCGGGAATAATTGTATTTCTCCCTCACTTACTAATATGACGGTAACGAATATTACAGAAAACTCGGCAACGCTTGGATGGACACCAGTTTCGGGAGTAACAAATTATATTGTAAAGTATAAACCTAATACCATTTCCAGTTATGTTACAAGAAACGTACAGGATCTTTCGGGTTCGGGTAATCCGTTAAGCATAAATATTATCGGACTATCCTGCGGTTTTGGTTACGAGTATGATATACAATCAGATTGTGGTAATGGTAAGCTCGGTATACCGAATGTAAAATTATTTACTACTTCTGCCTGTAGTTCGCCCTGCTTAAATCTGACGAGATGGTATAATGCAGACCTTGGAGATGTGCAAGTTGCCGGGACGACCTGTTATTCTGAACCTGTTCCAGGCCAGGGAACTTTTACAATGACCGGCGCTGGTAATGGTCTTGGAGGAAACGGGGATCAGTTTCAGTTCAATTATACCAATTTATATGTTGATGAAGAATATATAGCGAGTATAGCGAGCCAGGATGCGTTGCCCGCAACCAATCAGGCAGGTATAATGATTCGGGACAGCTTAACGGATATCTCGCGATTTGTTTTCGTAGGCAAAACAGGAAATAATCAGCTTGCTTTAATATACCGGTCTGTTCCCGGAGCACTTGCAGTAAGTTTTTTTGCACCGAATACAACCAATGCAAATTTTTTCAGGATAGTAAAGACTGGTACAATCTATTCTACCTTTTTCGGTAATAGTGTTACAGGACCCTGGACACAAATCGGAAGTTCTGTCGATTTGGGATTTGGCAGTTTACCTGTTTATCTGGGCATGGGTGTATCCAGTACAAACCCAACTGCTGCCTCTACTGCCGTATTTACAAATGTTACAGAAAATTCTACAGCACTGCCAATTCAGTTATTAAATTTTACTGCAACCAATGATCGAAATTTGTATGTAGCGCTGGCCTGGCAAACCAGTATGGAAGAAAATAATGATCATTTTGAAGTACAACGAAGTACGGATGGTTCTAATTTCGAAACAATTCTGAGTGTGAAAGCGGTTGGTAACAGTAATATCACAGAATCATATTCGGCTACCGATAGTAAGCCGGTAAGGGGAATTAATTTTTACCGTTTGAAACAGGTTGATTCAGATGGCCGCCTCTCATATTCATCCGTGGTAACAGTTAAATTCGGTACAGGCATTGCACCTCTAATCTATCCGAATCCCGTGAGCTCTGTTTTTACAGCAGTACCCGGCTCCGAGCTGATCAGAGAAATAGTAATTTACAGTGTAGAAGGCAGGGCCGTACAATTTGCCATTGGAAATTCTACAGAAGAAGAAATGAAAGTGAATATTTCCCTTCTGCCGAAAGGAGTATATTTTCTTAAAGTCAAAACGGATTCCCAGATATACCAGTATAAAATAGTGAGAGAATAAAGGCTATTTATGTTGTGGTAATATGGGAACAGGATTTCCCTGGTGACAGGTTTTGC
>JABDDT010000120.1 GCA_013287475.1 Bacteroidota bacterium | reverse complement strand
CCATAGCCCAGGAATAGGTTTGTTGCCGGATAAGTAACAGGTCGGCATTTGTCTGATTTTCAAAAGTTTCTTTGTTATTCGTATTATATTTTTTGAATATTGAATCCATGAGAGAGCCTTGCGCATTCTTGGAACTGTCATATGTTTTACTACCCAGGGAATCCAGTTCAATTTGCGCAATTCTTTTTAACCTGCCATAACTGGATGGCTTATTGATCTCGTCTATAATTTTTTGAGCGTATCCGGGAACCTCTTCATGCAATTTTTTTTCACTGACTAGTGTATTAAAAGCAAGTTTTTTAATTTTTCCTCCAACAGATTTTTGTGGTTTATTAATAGAAGCCGATGCCTTATCAATTACACCATGTAGAATTTGTTCAATTTCCTTTTTGATATCTGCATTTTGCTGCGGGGATAATTTGAATTTTTGGATTTGACCTTTTGCCGCAGCTACCAAATTGTCCCGCCATTCATCTACTGAAAGAAGGCCGAATGAGACGCTGTTAACAATCATGTAATCCTTCTTAATTTGCTCCTGTCGTTCAGACAAATTATAAACCTGGTAGCCGCAATACCCCATTCCAAATAATATGATAGATACCCCGATAACCAATAAAATTTTAATACCGGACAATCGGAATCCTGTCTTTGACTTTGATTCATTATTCACTTTATTGTATTAAATCAGTTTATTGATTGAATTTCTTCCAGATATAACATTAATATCCCGTTTAAAATGTCCTGATTGAATTACAATATTTGAATTATCATGCCAAGGAATCCCGATTGTTTAGAGGGCTTTACAGACCATTCCACCATGCTTTGGATATACCCGGACGTAATCAACAAGAATCAAACTCTTAAGATGTAGAGTAAATTTCCCAGGTGAGATGAATAATTAATCGATCGTTTGTCAACTTTCATTAATAATTCAGGATATTTATTTACTGAATCAAGTATGACCATGAAAAAATTATTATTTGTCTTTTTACTTATTTCGGGATGTGCAGAGGCTCAACAAAAAGAAATCAGATTGTATGACGGACCGGCGCCTGGTTCAGAAAACTGGAACTGGGCCGAAAAACAATCGGATAAAAATATGATGCACCAGATGATGGTGTATAACGTGGCAAATCCAACCTTAACCGTTTTCCCTGCGGATCGTTCAATAGCCAACGGTACAGCTGTGATTATTTGTCCCGGAGGTGCATTTCATTTTCTTACCATCGATAATGAAGGAACTCTTGTTGCAAAATGGTTAAACAAACGCGGTATCACGGCATTTGTTCTTAAGTACAGGGTTGCCCATTTAGAAACTGATGATCCGCTCGGAGATATGATGGCGGGGTTATCGCCCGGTAAACGAAAAGATTCATATGAGGCTGAAATGAAAGCCACTATACCTCTTAGTATAGCCGATGGTAAGGCAGCTATTGCGTATGTCAGGAAGCATTCGTCAGAATTTGGAATTTCGCCGGATCATATAGGAATTATCGGTTTCTCCGCAGGTGGCACAGTTGCAGCTTCTTCAGCATATGCTTATAACAGTGACAACAAACCGAATTTTGTGGCTCCTATTTATGCATATATGCCGGCTTCCCTTCAAAGCGATATTTTACAAGACGCGCCTCCGATGTTCCTCGCCGCTGCAAGTGATGATCAGCTTGGTCTTGCTGCCAATAGCACAGATCTTTATAGCAAATGGCTGGCTTCCAAACATTCAGTCGAGTTACATCTTTATGCCAAAGGAGGGCATGGTTTTGGGATGAATGTCCAGCACCTTCCCGTAGATGGCTGGATCGACCGGTATGGTGACTGGCTGGTTTTTATTGGTATGATAAAGCCAAAATCTTAAGACTTCAATCTTTGTTTTTATTTATCTCTTTCTTAAGGTGGATAAGCAGAAGAAAAGCTTTTGGTAGTATATTTAAGCCAGATATAAACCATAGATAAGCCAGTATTAAGCCATAGATAAGCCATATCTTAAAAGAACTGGCTTATCTATGACTTAAATTTGCTTTTATTATATCTTAAAAGTATCTTAGATAATAAACCAACCTTAATTCAATCTTATTCTTATGGGTACTCTTAACAATGACCTGAGTTTTACCGGATCTGTCGGAAATCTTTCTGCCTATACCATGCGTGGCCACGACAAAGTAATTTTGCGCACAAAGGGTGGCGCAACGAAAAGGCAGATTCAAACACTGGATACTTTTGAGTCCACCCGCAATCTGAACAATGAATGGAAGGTTGTCGTTAAGGCTGCAGGTTCGATTCGCAGAGGACTAAATGGCCTGAAGGCTTTGGCGGATTATAATATATCAGGTCATCTCAACGCCCTGGTGAAAAAAATTCAGGTTTTGGATTTAGTTAATCCAAAGGGAAAACGTTCCATCCTTTTTTCCCGGCAGCCTGATTTCATCAGCAGTTTCAATTATAACAAACAGAACATGTTTGATTCGCTGATTCGTCAGCCTCTTTCAATAAACATCGATAAATCTTCCGGGGCTGCTGATATCGAAATACCTCTTTTACAACCCTCCGTTAATTTCTTCCCTCATCCGCGCTATGCTTATTTCCGCATCGTTCTATCCATGACTTCAGTAAGTGATTATATCTTCGATGCAACAAACAGCTATTATGGAGCAGTACGTTTGGCAATCCCAGATTATAAACCCATTTTTTCAGCATGGGCGCCTTCGAATATTCCACAGGCTCAGGCCAGTTTTCATTATACTCCTGCCAATAATTATCTTCCGGGTCCGGATATGATCCTTATTTTGGGTGCCGGGATTCAATACGGAATGCCAGGAACAGATGGTTCCATGCAGCCCGTTCCTTATGTAGGAGCGGCCAGAATTTTAAAGTGCGTGTGAAAAGTTGGAAATAATTAATACCAAAAATTATTTTATCCTGACCGACTCCTTTAGTATTTCGAGTCTTTCATCAAAACGAACAGATTCAGGAAGGTCAATGGAATATGGAACGAATGCATCCATAAGATCAGCAGAATGTTTTTCTCTTCGCTGGGTTTTTAAATTGAAGTGTACAAAAGTCGACCATAAAAATGCCTTCAATATGGTTTTATCCAAATTCCACATACTCATTTCGACAGTGATTTCCTGATCGTCTATCCTGATCAGCGAAGTTTGAATGATAACGGTTTCCATCAGCAAGGCGGGTCTGAGATATGCGATCTCATTTTTACTCACCACCCAGCTTATTCCCTTATCTCGTGCCAGTTCATAAATGTTGAAATGATGAAATTTCATCAGATGGTCTTCTCTTGCATTAATAAAATAATCCAGGTAGCGGGAATTATTTAAGTGATTGAAAGGATCACAATCGGGAAACCGGATCAGGTATTTACTTTCCCAGGTTTTTTGGAGTTCTTTCATAACAGTTTGATTGACATACCGGTTCAAATGCCAAATAGTTAACCTTAGATTAATTGGAATTTAAAAACAAGCTTTCTAATAAACTGTCTTTGAAAGTCGTGGTTCATATTTATTAAACCAGCCAGTGGACTTTTATTAAACATATCATTTATCAGGTTTCCTAAAGGAAAATTATCAAATGGCCCTTTTATTTCTTCTATTGAAATAATCTGTCCCAGGGATTTTCCTGCTATTCCTGCTATAAGATTTGCATCCGCTACTGCCGAAGAATACAAATGCTTATATATTTCAGTTTTATAAATCGAGGGATCTTCGTATTTGATTTCTTTTATGCTGCCGCTTATGCCTTTCAATCCTTTAATACTTTCAAATAATCTCTTTAGTTCTGTTATGGAGTTTAGTTTTACTAAAAAAACCGGCTCATTGCTTCTGTTTTTGTTGAGGGTATATCCAAATTCCTGAGACTCTTCAAAGATGAATTTATTTTTCTCCAGAAAAGTCCTTATTTCATCTGAAGTCGTAGAGGGTAATGTATCTTTGCCTTTCTGACTCCCTACAAAAGCAGATAAATTATATTGTTCACCAGCGCTGACCTGATATATGAATTCCAGCGGTTTTAGTTCAATTGTATCTGAACCAACGATTTCAAGAGTTTTAGCTTCCTGACCAAAGGAATAAGCGGATGAAGTAAGAAGGACCAATAGAATAAATACTCTCAGTAACCTGATTTCCATATATGATTATTAAAAGGGTGAAACACAATTTAGTAATAAATGACGGTTTCTTATTATCAACAATTTCCCCGTTTCCATCGAACTATTGCAACCTGGATTTCCTGAATACGTATACATAATAATCATCCCGCCATTAAGATTAAATAAAATTAAATTTTTAAAGAATTAAATATGAAAAAAACATTGTTTATTCTTTTCATTTCTGTATTGGCTGCATGCGGAACAGTTAAACTTGCCGCACCTCAACAATCGGATGTAGACAGAGTCTCCTCCAAATATCCCGGATACACGCTTGCCGAATTAAACGATGGCAAAGCCCTGTTTCAGCAAACATGCGACAGATGCCA
>JABDDT010000119.1 GCA_013287475.1 Bacteroidota bacterium | reverse complement strand
CAGCCTGGGATCTCGCTTTTCATGCGACAACCTTTGTTCATATTGATCCTGATTTTGCCAAACAACAATTATCAGTTGTGCTGCGGGAATATTATATGCATCCCAACGGACAAATCCCTGCTTACGAATGGAACTTTAGTGATGTAAATCCTCCGGTACATGCCTGGGGCGTATGGTATGTGTTTGAAGAAGACAGGAAAAAAACCGGCATTGCTGACTGGGACTTTCTAGAGAGAGCGTTTCAGAAGCTGATTATGAATTTCACATGGTGGGTCAATCAAAAGGATGCAAATGGAACGGATATTTTTGAAGGGGGTTTTCTTGGTCTTGATAATATTGGTGTCTTCGACAGAAATCATATGCCGCCAGGTATTAAAAAACTTGAACAGGCAGATGCAACAAGCTGGATGGCTATGTATTCGATCAATATGTTACGCATATCACTTGAATTAGCACAACATAACCAGGCTTATGAAGAATCTGCTGCCAAGTTTTTCAGACACTTTCTGAATATCGGATGGGCGATGCATCATATTGGAAAAAAAGATATTTCTCTCTGGGACAACCAGGATGCATTTTATTACGACGCCATTCAATTTGAAAATGGTACAAGCCAGCGTTTGAGAATCCGCTCCCTGGTAGGCATCATTCCCTTACTGGCCGTTGAAATTATGCACAGCAAGGTATTTGAGCATCTGAGGCAATTTAATACCAGGCTGGAAGTAATCAGGTTGACAAGACCTGATTTAACAAGGATCATTTCAAACATCGAACATAAAAACAAGGATGGAAATTATTTATTCGCCATTATGATTGATGACAGGTTGGAAAGTCTGCTGAAAAGACTGTTGGATGAAGCTGAGTTTTTATCTGATTATGGGATCCGTTCTCTTTCGAGAAGACATAAAGAACATCCGTACGTTTTCGGATACCAGGGAACTAATTATTCCATACACTATGAACCGGGTGAAAGTTCCAGTACCATGTTTGGCGGTAATTCCAATTGGCGGGGACCTATCTGGCTTCCCTTAAATTATCTGATCATTCACTCCCTGCGAAAATATTATGAATATTATGGCGATAAATACCAGTATGAATTTCCTGCAGGTTCAGGAAACAAATTAAATCTGAAACAAATTGCCAATCAGCTGACCAAAAGAATTCTGAAGATTTTTGAAAGAAATGATGAAGGACATTTTCAATATCATGCCGAACATCAGTCAAACTGGTCAGCTGATCATTTCAAAGATCATCACCTTTTTTATGAATTCTTTCATGGAGATACCGGAAAGGGTTTAGGCGCTTCCCATCAAACCGGCTGGACGGCTTTAATCGTAAATTTATTACTGGAACTGGATGAAGATTAAAACATGGTCATTTACTCTTTCAAAAGCCTTACAACAAAACCACCGCCCGGCGCGAGGTGAATGGGCATACTGCTTCCAGATTCAAGTAACGATTTTTCAATAATATAATCCATCGCATTCCGGTCGGAATTGATGCCATCATGGCAAACCGTTACTTTATATTTTCCTGAAGGAAGAAAAGAAAAATCGATAACGCAGTCGTATGCTTTTCCTCCTGCCATCCCGCCAATATACCAGTTGTTTCCATTACACCTCGCCGTTATAATTTGTTCCGCCACCTTCGCCTGCAAAATTATTGTTGTATCCCAGACCGTCGGAAAAGAACCAAGCAGGTCCATGAATTCCGGCTCCATCCATCCCTGCGAAGGATTTCCTGAAAAGATCTGCATCGGATTGTCATACACGATAAACATGGCGAGTTGCTGACAACGAGTTGTCTGACTCATCACTTTTCCCCAAATAGGTCGGAACATTTTCGGCGTTGCATTATCGAGCAGACCTGGCTCATAATCCAGAGGTCCTGCCAGCATGCGTGTAAATGGAATCGTGCAGTTGTGGGCAGCTGTTGATTTATCACTCCATGCATTGTATTCACTTCCCAGTACACCCTCTCTTGTAATATTATTGGGATAAGTCCGGTTGAATCCTTTCGGCGGATATGCACCATGAAACATGATCATGATTTTTTCTTTAGCGCAGGCTTCAGCAATCTTCTTATAAAAATTTACTGTCTTCTGATCGTCCCGGTCTATAAAATCAGTCATGATGAAATCCACACCCCATCGTTTAAATTGTTTCAGAGCGCTGTCCAGTTGATGGTCCAGTGTCATGGATAAAGTCCACATGCTGATGCCGATCCCGCGCATCTTTGCATATGCCACCAGTGTATCCATATTAATTTGCGGATTGATTTTAAAAAGATCCCTGGTATCGCTCCATCCTGCATCCATCATAATGCGGTTGAATCCAAAGCGCTTCGCGAAATCAATGTAATATTTATAGCTCTCGGTATTGATACCCGACCTGAATGGCACATGAAACAGGTTGATATCAATAATCCACTCATCCGTGCATTTACCCGGATGGATCCATCCCGTTTCTTTAATTGTACTTGGCGAAGCAAGCCGGTATACAAGGTCATTCGCAGGCAGATCTTTATCCTGCCGGGCGATCAGCAGTACGCGCCATGGAAAATTCCTGTTGCCTTTTGTCTTTGCCAAATAATCCGCGCGTTTGCTTACAACCATTTCAGGGTAGTCGCCATCCACCATCCTTTCTTCCAGCGGAAACGCAGCAAAGGCGCCCTGCAAAGCATCTGTTCCTGTACCCCTGAGAAACATTCCCGGATAATCGACCAGGTCGGATTCAGTAAGGGCAACGAAAATTCCATCCGGGGTTTTCAATAGAACTGGTGAATACATATAATCCTTATCCGATAAACTGTCCAGAATTCTATAAGGATACAATTCTTCGAAACTGGTATGAAATATATCCCGATCCTCACGTTTTTGTATTAGAGGTACATATGCATATGTTTTTTGAGTGAATTGAAGGTAGGCGGTTTCCTGGGAGACAATAATTGAATCGTTGAACGAAGTACTGATCCTGTATGAAATGCCATCATCATATGCTCGAAAAATAACAGCAAACCTGTTTTTAAATTGCAGGCTGAGTTCATTGAATTTGTCGGGAATATTCTTTCTGCTTACGGGCACCTCAGCCACAATGGTTTCATGTACAGAGCGCGAACTTTTTTTTATCAGTTTCATATCCCGCGACAGGCTCTTGTCACCTGCAAGTTTCATATCTATTTCTGATTCATTCAATATTTTTTTATCATCCACAAATACTGAATAACTCAGTCGATTGACAGTTTGTATTTCTATCCGGATTGTTTTGTCAGGAGAAAGAAGCCTAAGCTTTTGCTGGGCATTAGTAATAAAACCTGTAAAAATTGCAACCCATGGCAGAAAGAATCTTTTCATACCAATAGCACATTATAAGTAAAGGTTATGATATCTGTGCCTGACATGCAGGACTGTCTCCGGATTCCGAATATAAGACTATCTGCCGCAGTTCTACAGAATTCATACAGAATAGGCATTTATTTTGAGCAGATTTTTATTTCATCTTTACAAACACCAATATATGTTGAGAAAATTTCAATTACTCGGGCTGACTTTATTATTAAGTACCGCCCTACACGCCCAATACAAAATCAGCCAGGTTTTTCATATCAAAAGCGGTGGAGGCTATGATTATACCACGGTGGACAGTCTCTCCAACCGTCTCTACTTATCGCATGGAACACAGGTTAATATTCTGGATAAAATGACCGGCGATTCGATCAGTGTGATTAAGACAGAAAAAGATGTACACGGCATCGCACTCGCCCACGAATTTGGTAAAGGATATATTTCAAACGGTTCATCCAATAGCGTCCTGGTATTTGATCTCAAAACATTTAAAGTGCTGTCTCATGTTCCTGCAGGGGAGTTTACAGACGGCATTTTTTATGATGATTATACCAAAAAAGTAATCACGTGCAATGGACGCGGTAAGAGTATGACTGTAATTGATCCCTCCACCGACCAGGTTGTTGTCACTATTAAACTAACCGGCTGGCCGGAGACAGCCGTCAGTGACGGACAGGGAAAGATCTATGTTAATAATGCTGAGAAAAGTGAGATCGATGTCATCAATGCTAAAACTTACCAGATCCTAAATACCTGGCCGATCGCCCCTGGCAAAAGCGCATCCGGCCTAGCGATAGACCGTGTGACGATGCGCTTGTTCGCCGGCTGCGATAATCAAAAGCTCATCGTTATGGATGCATCAAATGGAAATATTGTGACCAGCCTCCCCATTGGCGATGAATGCGATGCAGTGGGTTTCGATAAGAAATTAAAAATAGTTTATTCTTCCAACGGGGATGGTACACTAACCATTATTCAGGAACAATCTCCGAATAAATTTGAAGTGATTCAGAATCTGAAAACAAAGAAGGGGGCAAGAACCCATGCCGTTGACCAGATAACCCACAAAATCTATTTACCAACAGGCGAATTCGCACCGAAAAAAACAGGCGAATTCAGACCATCTCTTATACCCGGAACATTCCAGGTGCTCGTAGTT
>JABDDT010000118.1 GCA_013287475.1 Bacteroidota bacterium | reverse complement strand
ATCCAAACGGCTCAACATTGAAAAATCCTACCCATCATTATTCCGCTGCAAGTCATTATCTGCTTACCCTTGCTGCTACGAATAGCGAAGGGTGCAAGGACAGTTTAACAAAAATATTCACCGTGAATGGTGCTGTACCTAAGGCTGCTTTCAGCATAAATAGTGTTCCTTCAATATGCAGCAACCAATCCATTGGTATAATGAATGAGAGTTCTGTAGATTTTGGATCTATCACCAGGGTTATGATTTACTGGGGAGATTCATCCCTGGTTTCTTATACTGACAGTCAGCCATATCCTGGTAAACAATATTTTCATAATTACCCGAATCCTATAACGACTGCTCCATCCACTTACACGATCAGGATGATTTCTTCTTCCGGTATTAGCTGTGAGGATGAAAATGATCAGCAGATCACCATTCAACCAAGTCCGCATGTTCAATTCAGTCCTATTCCATCTCTATGTGTTTACGATTCTCCTATCGTGATAACCCAGGCAATTGAGCTTACAAATTTGCCAGGGGTCTTTTCTTTTTCCGGAAGGGGGGTTTCGCCGGAGGGCTTATTCACCCCTCAATTGGCCGGGCCAGGAACTTTTGCATTGTTATATAAGAATACTTCAACCGATGGATGCATAGATTCTGCCTATCAAAACATTACAGTTTATGCACCACCTGTTGTAAGTGCAGGAAATGATACTTCTGTAGTTATTAATCAGCCTTTGCAGTTAACTGCCCGTTCGAGCGATGCAGATTATAATACATTCTTGTGGTCGCCAGCAACCGGACTTAATGATCCTGCCATTCAAAATCCGATTGCCATTTTATATTCTTCCACAGATTCTATCCGGTATAACGTTCAGGTTACAGATACGACAGGTTGTTTTGCCGATGCTTCCATAGCTGTAAAAGTTTTTAAGACAAGCCCCAATATTTTTGTTCCGAATGCATTCACACCCGGGAAAGCCACCAATGGTATTTTTAAACCCATACCGGTAGGAATTTCCTCCATTCAATATTTCCGGATTTATAATCGCTGGGGACAATTAATATATTCTACTTCACGAATGGGAGAAGGATGGGATGGAACTATAGGCGGTAAAATACAGGAAACAGATAGTTTTGTATGGGTGGTTGAGGGAACCACTTATACAGGTGTCAGAATTTTTAAGAAGGGTACCATGACCCTTATACGATAAATCTGCAGGATAAATTCTCACCTTTCTTCCACCGGATTCCGCCGGTTATCATATTTATAGAATATTTAAAGTACGAAAGATTTCTTAATTAAAAACTACTCTATAAATTGAGCATTGAATTGTGAAGAAGGAATACCAGTTTTCCATTAAACCTGTTCCAAAACCTGTTCATGAAAGCACTATCACTAACTGCGCTGTTGTCCTGGTTATTTTGTCAGGCATGGCCACAAACCAGCCACCCTTTAATAAATCTGAAAGGTACCATTGTTGATTCTTCCTCGGGGAAACCTCTTGCGTTTGCAACACTCGTTTTGCAAAATGCCAAAACCAAGGCTCCGGTTAAAAATTTCATATCAAAAGATGATGGAAGTTTCGAATTTTCTGTAAGCGACAGTCTGGATTGGTTGCTGGTTATTGCTTTTACCGGGTATGACAACAAAACTGTTCCAATCAAAAAAGGTAAATCTACAGATCTGGGACAGGTTTCTTTAAAAGTATCAGGGAAACAAATGAATGAAGTGACTGTCGTTGCCGTTAAACCAGTTATTAAAAGGGATCTTGATGGAATTACTTATGATGTAAGTGCGGATCCTGAGTCGCCGGTATTGGATGCGCTGGACCTGATGCGTAAAGTGCCTTTGTTATCTGTAGACGCTTCCGATAATATCAAATTAAAAGGTAAGAGTAATTATAAGATACTTATTAACGGAAAGGAATCAGCTTTAATGGCCAAGAATCCTTCTGACGTACTTAGATCGATGCCGGCGACGAATATTGAACGGATTGAAGTTATTACTACACCACCGGCGAAATATGATGCGGAAGGATTAGCGGGCATTATTAATATTATCACGAAAAAGAAACTGGACGAAGGATATAATATTGGTGTTAATGGACGATTGAATACAGTTTGGGGACCTGGTATTAACCTGAATGGTACTTTTAAGCAGGGTAAATTCGGCTTTTCAGGATATATGGGATATAATGTTCGGCATTCACAAACAAATGGAATTGGCGGGGAACAGGATTTTTTCTCCGATAAATCCAATCTGGTCCAACAGGGGACCAATACAGCGGCGGCACATAATACCTATGGTAACATAGAATTAAGTTATGAATTTGACAGCCTTGACCTGCTGACCGGTTCATTCGAATTTTATTCAGGTAACTACAGTCAGGATGGAAATCAACTTTCGAATTTTTATGACAGCACTAAAACGATCACGCAGGCTTACCGTCTGATGTCCGACGCAAGTAACGGATTTGGAGGAATGGACGCTTCCCTTAATTATCAGAGGGGCTTCAGGAAAGATAAAAACCGTTTACTGACTTTGTCTTATAAATACAGTTATTCTCCGAACACCCAGAATGTGAACAATACAGTTTCTGATACATTTAATTTCTATCTGCCGGATTATAAGCAAAACAATCATGCAGGAAACAGTGAACATACCATTCAATTAGATTATGTGCATCCATTCAAAACAGTTAATCTGGAAGCCGGCGCCAAAACAATTTTGAGGAATAATTTCAGTAACTATGAATCCAGCAATTACAATGATGTTACAAAAGAATACGAAATAAATCCGTCCCAGACGAATGATTTTAGTTATGATCAGGATATATACAGCATTTATAATTCTTATTCGGCAAAGTGGGACAAGTGGAATGCGAAGGCCGGGTTAAGGCTGGAGCATACTACTGTGAACGCGGATTTTGTATCTTCATCAAGTACGGTTAAACAGGACTATAATAATCTTATTCCGTCTTTATCTGTTCAGCGGAATTTAAAAACCAGTAGTATTTCTCTGGGATATACCGACCGGATCAGCCGGCCGGGCATTTACCAGCTGAACCCTTTTGTGGATTTATCCAATCCGAATTTTATTACTACAGGTAATCCGAACCTGCAGCCTGAAATCAATCATACGTTTGAACTTAACTACAGTACTTTCTCTAAAAATTCTATTACAGCCGGTATCAGTTATGCCTTTTCAAATAACTCCATCCAGACTGTAACGCATCTTCAGGCTGTAAGCAATGGAAATTTAATAGATACTACTACGGTAACTACGTACCAAAATCTGGGAAGTAACAAAACCCTGGGTTTGAATTTGAATATAAATTTTACGAGCGTCAAAAACCTGAGTATCAGTTTAAACTCCCAGCTTGCCCATGTTTGGCTGAAAGGAACATATAATAGTCAGTTTTATACGAATGACGGGTATACAGGTAATGCATTTTTAAATATGGGATTTAAATTTGGCAACGGCTACCGTATAGGATTCGATGCGGGTTATTTTAGCGGGGATGTAAATCTTCAGGGGAAAACCAGTGCTTACATTTTCAACTCCTATGTCTTTTCAAAAACTTTTTTTAATAAAAGACTTACATTATCTGCTGTTATGAATAATCCTTACAGCCAGTTCTTTACATTCAGGTCGACAACGACTACTCCTGATTTTTATCAGTCGAATTATAATCAGATCTTCTATCGAAATTTTGCTTTACGATTCAATTTCAAATTTGGTAAACTGAACAGCGACATCAAAAGAAACCAGCGTGGTATTAACAACGATGACAAGAAAGCGGGCAAGTCATCAACTCCTGGTTCATAAAGCTGACTATCACACGGATTATTTTTTTGGATAAATGGTTGCGAGGGTTACAGAGTCTACCACCCTGTACCTTGTATGATGGTTAATAAAAGTGCCTGTAAGTTGGCTGATATGAAAGTGAGGGAAGCTCCGAATTTCGTTTATAGTAAAGCCGTCCTTCCTCAATGAATCCAATTCAATCTTTGGAGTGAATACCAGTACATTGTCTTTTAATGAATTCAATTCGGTTCTATTCAGCTGATATACCGGTTGAGCAGCATACAATTCAAATGCATATTCTGATGAAATTCCGCTGATAGTATAAACAGTACCACGGTGATTATTTTTTTTGAGGAAAGCTGCCGCCGCGTTTCCAGACTGATACTTAAACAACTCCGGATAAACCAGGCAGTTCAACAAAAGATTAACTACCAATACGGCTGAAAAAGATCTTCCTATAATGTTTTCAAGGTTATTACCGGGAAAAAGACGATACAATATTATGCCAATAGCAAGGAGTATTATGGTTACTCCTACTATATTCGGAAGTCCAAAAATGATGATCAAGGTAATGCATGACAGAAAAAAAAGCAGGTATAATATATTTTGTGCGTACAGAATGATTTTCTGTTGAACCGGATTTTTCAGATTCATTATGTATTGAGCCACCATGACAGACAGAAATGGGTATAGAATATTAATATAGTGGGGTAACTGAAAACGTGAAAGGGAAAATATGATAAAGCCGGTGACGAATATGCCCGAACAAATATAATCTGCAGTTATTTGATTTGGCTGATTGATTTTTTTTAATTTAGAAAAAACCAGCAGAATAGCAAAAACAGACCAGGGAAGAAAAGCCCATAAAATTGTATGCACATAAAATAAAAGGTCGCCTTTTCCCTTTATAGGGCCCGTATTGAAAAAACGACCAAACTGAC
>JABDDT010000117.1 GCA_013287475.1 Bacteroidota bacterium | reverse complement strand
TTTCATTCCGGATAATGAACCCGGTTCTTCCATCATGCCGGGAAAGGTTAATCCTACGCAATGTGAAGCACTGACGATGATCTGCGCACAGGTAATGGGCAATGATGTTGCCATAAATATTGGCGGTTCTATGGGTCATTTTGAACTGAATGTTTTCAAACCCGTAATCATTTATAATTTTCTTCACAGTGCACGTCTTATTGGCGATGGCTGTGTCAGTTTCAATGATAAATGTGCAATCGGTATTGAACCTATTGAAGAAAATATTAAAAAGCATCTAAATAATTCACTGATGCTGGTGACGGCGCTGAATACAAAAATCGGATATTACAAATCGGCTGAAATTGCGCAGAAGGCTCTCAAAGAAGGAACCACTCTCAGGGAAATGGCCATCAGGTTGGGATATGTTACACCGGAACAATTTGATGAATGGGTGGATCCTACGAAGATGGTGGGAAGAATCAGTTAGGGGTTATGAGATATGGGTTATGAGATGTGGGTTTTGAGATATGAGATATGGGATATGAGATATGAATTATGAGTTGTAATGTATTATCAATATTATAGGGTGAAATAAAATCCCATAACCCATATCTCATATCTCATATCTCAAAACCCATATCTCATAACCCATAATCATTTAAGGACTAATATTTTCAGAGTAGTTACGTTCACGCCATTACCATCCAGCATTTTAAAAATATAAAGTCCCTGCGGAATATTATCCAGGCGAACTATAAAATGACTGCTGTTATAAATTTCTGAAAGCATTATTCTTCCCGAAACATCATATAAAAAAACATGAAATGGTTCCTGCAGAAGATCGCGGCATAACACTTCCAGATGATCTGTAGCCGGATTTGGAAAAACAAGTGTTGTATTTATTGTTTCCTTTCTTGGAACAGGTGGTGGTGGAGAGCCTTCAGAAAGTGTTTGTAAATATACCATGCGCAGGATATGGCCAGGAGTTTTAGTTGCCACCTGGCTGCCAGTAAACCCTCCTGTAGGGCCTGATGTAGATCCGCTACTGTCAATCGCCAGAAATAATGTATCACCGGTTGGAGCAATTGCAAGATCGCGTATCCTGTATTCGTGTAAATAAGGAATGGTATCTGTGATCTGAGCGGTGCTGGAACTGTCCACAGCGGATCCGTCTGTCTTGAGTTTAAGGCGGTACATACCAAGCTTTAATGAAGTAACCAATAATGAATTTGTCCATCCCGGAATATAAACCTGGTCATAATAGTCTATGCTCGACGGAGCGATGGTGGGCCACGTGTAATTGGAGGAACTGCTTGATGGAATACTGTTTCCACTTACATTAAAAAATGAAAATAACGGTTCTTTTACGTTATTGGCCTGACAAAAACTATGTTCATTATGGACGAGCTGGTTGGCCAGATAATCATTATTGGGATTCGCATCTGTATCATTATAATTATCGTCACACATACCCGCAACCTTGGGCCAGCCATAATTATCTCCGGGAGTTATCACATTCACTTCGTCATCCGATTTATCTCCATGTTCGGAATTATATAAAATATATTGCGATCCGATATGTGCCCAAACGAGGCCCTGAGCATTTCTGTGACCATAGGAATAAACCGCATTTACTTTTCCCGAAACTGAATTTAATATCGGATTGTCATTGGGTATCCACTGACTGTATGCACCATCATCGATATCTCCATCAACTTCAGTATTCAGCCTTAGTACTTTTCCTTCATAAATATCTTTATTCTGTGCATTGTTGGTTCTGAAACCATTATTGAATTGTCCTGCTCCCTGGTCGCCGATAGTATAATATAAATGATATTGTCCATCACTCTCAGGGACAGGGCTCACTTTTAGTCTGCCTGAATTATGGTCATTACTTCCCATCAGTCCATCAATTACGATCGTTGGTGAACCCAATGTATTTGTTACGGTATTATAGGTATATCGAAGAATTTTTGTTTTATAGTAACAAGGCTGATTCGTAATAGAACCTGCGCCTGCACAACTGCTGTTATTGGGTGTACCGCTCGTTCCGTACATATCATATACGAGTGCGAGGTAAACATAGGGTTTCCCGCTGAGCAAAAGAGGATGAAGGGCCATTCCCATGAGACCACCCTGAGGTGCAGGATATCCATTGGGCATATGGTAATAATCAAAAGTCGCCAGGCTGCTGAGATCTAGTAAAATACGGTTACCCTTATTACCCGGGTGGATTTTCCATAAACGGTAACGATGTGCCTCTGTTATCCAAAGAGAATCATCAGGGCCATAGGTGATTTCCCAGGGATAACTAAGGCCTTTATTATGAGAAGGGATATCGTACAGCGGATACAGTGTGTCAATCTTAAAAAACTGACCATTAAATGAGACCGTCTGGCAGTATCCGATAAATGACAATACAAGGCTTGAAAGTGCCAGGAGGAACTTTTTCATCGGTATCGGATTTGATAATCCAGCTTGATGGATTATCTATAAACATACGCAAAAATGATCTCAGTTAAAATAGGAAAAGCACCCGGGTTTAACTCGTAAAAGCACTATAAAAGCCTAAAGCTCAAAGCCTAAAGCCCAAAGCTTAAAGCCTAAAGCTTAAAACTAATTTGAGAATTTGGAAATTAAAAGTAGTTCTGGATTGTCAATGGTTGTTAAAAAAAAACACCAATAATTGATAATTTTCTTTCTAATTTAATTGCCCCATATTTTTAGGCTTTAGGCTTTAGGCTTTAGGCTTTAGGCTTTAGGCTTTAGGCTTTAGGCTTTAGGCTTTAGGCTTTAAGCTTTGAGCTTTAGACTTTTGGCTTTAGGCTTTAGGCGTTGAAAGTTAATCGTTCAGTTTTATCATCCGGCTGAAGTGTTTCACTTTCGGGAAGTTTTTTGACAAATCTTTTTTGAAAGATAAAAAGAGCGATCACACCAATTGAAATAGAAGCATCAGCAATATTGAAAACCGGGCTGAAGAATTCAAATTCATCCCCGCCTACAAAAGGAAACCAGGTCGGATAATGCGTTTTGATAATTGGGAAATAGAGCATATCCACCACCCTCCCATGAAGGAAGCTGGCATATCCGTGAGCCGGAAAAATTCTTGCTACATGATCGAATGTACTTTCTTCAAATATGAGTCCGTAGAACATACTATCTATCAGGTTGCCGAGTGCACCCGCAAAAATGAGTCCCGCGCAGATGATATATCCACTGTGATAATTTTTACGGATCAGGGTGCGTATATAGTAGATGCCAAAAACGACCGCAGCGAAACGAAATAATGTGAGTGCCATTTTCCCCAGGTTACCCCCAAATTTCCAACCCCAGGCCATGCCTTCATTCTCGACAAAAAACAATTGAAATTTCTTTCCAAGGATATGAATCCCCTTGTCGTATGGAGATACAGGCATTCTGTAATATACATCCCAAGTATGACTCAGGGGCATATGCGTCTTGATCCATATTTTCAGAGCCTGGTCTGCTACAATAATCAGCAATACGAGTAAAATGATCTTTCTTTCTTTCATAATGAGCCGCAAAGATAATAAGTTAAGAAAAAACGAATCCCTTTCAAATTGTGAAAGCTTTATTCAAAATATACCCTTTTCACACGTTGTGAAATACCAGCCAAAATATCATATGAAATAGTGCCGGCCCAGGATGCAAGTTTAGCTACGGATAATTCATTTCCGAAAATAATCAATTCATCTCCTTCCTTTGCATCAGGAATTTCCGTTATATCTATCATGGTCATGTCCATGCTGATACTGCCAATGGTAGGCAACAGCCGTCCTTTATACAATACCTTACCAACTCCGTTGCCAAGTGATCGCGGATAACCATCCGCGTATCCCAGCCGAAGTGTTCCAATTTTCATCGGGTGATCCGCAAGTCCCTGCCGGTTATAGCCGACTGTTTCACCTGATGCGAGTTTTTTTATTTGTGCAATAGTTGTTTTCAGCGTACCCACTTCTTTCAAATCCAGTATTCCGGAATAAGCTGGATCAATACCGTATAATCCGATTCCCAGACGCACCATATCGAGCTGAAGGGCCGGATTTCGAACCAGTCCTGCAGAATTTGAAATATGTTGAATAAAAGTATATCCCAGAGAATCCTTCAATAAACCCGCCATGGAAAGATATTTTTCGAATTGTTCCTGTGTGAAATCATCCTGCTGTGGATCTTCACTGGCGGCGAGGTGACTGAAAACCGATTGTACACGGAAAACAGGATCTTTTAATTGTTCAATTAATTCAGGGATATCAACAGCAGAAAATCCAAGACGGTTCAAGCCTGTTTCCAATTCTATATGCACAGGGAAATGACTGGCAGCTTCATCCTTCAGAAGTTTATACATCGATTTAAGTCCGCGAAAAGAAAAAATAACAGGTTCAAGCTGCCATTCAATTAATGGAATCAGTGCATTTTCTTCGGGGTTCATAACGATAACGGGTAACCGAATACCGGCTTTTCTCAGCGATACGCCTTCATCCGCAAATGCTACACCCAGGTAATCCACTTTATGAAATTCCAACAGTCGTGCTATTTCGAATCCTCCCGTTCCATAGGAAAAGGCTTTAACCATGGCCATGATTTTTGTAGAAGGCCGGAGAATCTGTTTGTATTCATTCAGGTTATGAGCCATTGCTTCCAGGTTCACCTCCAGCAGGGTCTCATGCACCTGAAGAGATAATACCTGGTCTATTCTTTCAAAACCAAAGACTCGGGCGCCTTTCAACAGAATGGTCTCGTCCCTGAATTCGAGTGATGTTAAAACATTCAGCAATGCATCGGTGCTGTTAAAAAAAATCCGTTCCTTTATTCCCGAATCAGCGAAAATTGATTCCGCAGCTACCATTTGTTCGCCCACCCCGATAAGCCGGTCAACAGGATATTTCCGCAACAACCCGGCAACTTCTTTATATAGTGCCTGAGGCTTCCTGCCGGTTTCCAAAATGTCAGATAAAATAAGCGTCCGTTTGGAATGTTGTTTCTGC
>JABDDT010000116.1 GCA_013287475.1 Bacteroidota bacterium | reverse complement strand
ACACTCAGAGCGAATAATGGAAGGCTTATAGATGACATCATTCAAACAGATGCGGCATTAAATCCTGGTAACAGCGGAGGTCCGCTCATGAACTCTGAAGGAAAAGTGATCGGTGTAAACACCGCAGTAATTGCTTCTGCCCAGGGTTTATGTTTTGCCGTCTCATCTAACCTCGCCGGATATGTAACGGGCCAGTTAATCATGAACGGAAAAGTAAAAAGAGCTCATTTGGGAGTAGCAGCACAACCTGTTAAACTTTCACCACGTATGATCGGGGCCAATCAATTGAAAACAAAAACAGGTATTTATGTTTTTGACATTTTGGCCGATATAAATGCTTTCAATAATAATCTGAAAGTGGGAGATATTATTGTAGAATTTGAAGGGAAACAAGTGGCTACAGTCGACAATCTGCATAAATATTTAAATGAGGGAGTAATAGGTAAAAGAACATCAATCAGTGTATTAAGAAATGGAAGAAAACAGTTGATAACAGTCATTCCTGGTGAATTAAAATAAGGGAATGGGAATTTTGGGTTCCGGCAAAAAAGTTAGAAAGTTTTGTTAAATTTAGGTACAACAAAATACGATTGCTATGAACTCTCAATCCATCTACAAGGTTGGCCTTGTTATGTATGCACTCGTGATTGGTTTCTTCGGAGTCAATCATTTTCTAAATGGCACAGGTTTCCAAAATACAGTTCCTTCTTTTATTCCTGGTGGAATATTCTGGGTTTACCTTACCGGAGCAGCATTGATAGCTGCGGCAATATCCTTTTTGACAGGCAAACTAACCAGGGCTGCTGGGTTGTTTTTAGCCATTTTCCTTATTATTATCGTTCTTACAATCCATTTACCAGCTTTGATGCACTCGACCGGATCGCCGACTATAAGCATCGCTTTGACGAATCTGGTAAATGACACCGGTTTGGCTGGTGCGGCCCTGATGATTGCCGGTAAAGGAAATTAATCCCATCCTGAAAGAAATTAGCACAATCGCATATGCCATAGTGTATTATCTACAGGTTTCACTAAACGGTTTGTTTGTTGTACTGTTCCTGTATTCTATTGGTATCAATCCTGTTATTTTTTTGAACAAAGTCCAGTCATAAATGCATAGCCTGAATATTATTTTCAAGTCGCATCTTTGTATTGATAAACTTCTAATTATTTTTCATGACCCGTAAAATAATTTAAAATGCAAACGATTATTGCAATAGATGCTATTGTAAATGCTCCTCTGGAAAAAGTATGGAAATTCTGGACAGAACCAGGACATATTACAAAATGGAACGCGGCATCAGATGACTGGCATTCTCCGTATGCAGAAAATGACTTAAAAGCCGGAGGGAAATTCATTTCAAGAATGGAAGCAAAAGACGGCAGTTTTGGATTTGATTTTGGAGGAGTATATGATGAAGTTAAAACGCATGAGCTGATTGCCTATACGTTAGGGGATGGAAGAAAAGTGAAAATTACTTTTTCATCCGAAGGGAATGCAATTAAAATAGTGGAAAACTTTGAAGCAGAAAAAGTTAATTCCATCGAAATACAAAGAGCAGGATGGCAAAGCATTCTGAATAACTTCAAAAAATATACAGAGACAAATTAGCAAGTTTAAACTCTTAATAAATGAAAACTCAGAAAATGTCAATCTGTCTGTGGTTTGATACCCAGGCTGAAGATGCCGCAAGATTTTATATTTCCATATTTAGAAATTCTTCGATCAGTGGCTTAAGCCGGTACGGAAAGGAAGGATTTGAATTCCACAGAATGCCGGAAGGAACGGCAATGGTCGTAAATTTCAGAATAAATGACCTGGATATTATGGCTCTGAATGGAGGTCCTATGTTTAAATTCAGTGAAGCTATTTCAATAGTAGTCAATTGCGACACACAGGAAGATATCGATTATTTGTGGGAGGAACTAACCGAGGGTGGAGAGGAAAATCAGTGTGGCTGGTTGAAAGACAGATATGGTGTTTCATGGCAGATCGTTCCTTCTATATTATCAAAGCTGATGAGCGATCCTGCAAGATCCCAGCGTGTAATGAAAGCATTTCTTCAAATGAAAAAGTTTAATATAGAAAAATTATTGCAGGCATGAAGTATCATTAAATGATAAATATTGACACGCATACATTCATATTTAAAATTCAAAGGTAACTGCCGTGCAGCCGGAGGCCGCATTTCAGTCATTTAATATTTGAGAATTGATCTTGTAATTAATTTATTTACAGCGTTTCATGAGCCCAATAATAGAAGTTTTACCCGCAACCTTTTTTTCGTAAATTACGTAATACTAACCGGTTCTGCTCAACTGGAATTCTTTCCTTTGGATGACAATTTCTTCTATATCTAACAATTACAATATATTGTCTGATGAGGTGCAGGTTGAGTGTTTTATTTTTTATTATTTGTATTCAAGTATTTTCCCAGTCACAAACCTGTCCGGCAAATATCAATTTTGCAACCGGTGATCTCACGCACTGGTTTGCTTATACAGGAAATAATATGGATGGACATGGGGCTGAAGCCATCATTCAAGTCTATGATTCGACCACCTCTGCGCCAGGAGGAACGATAGGCAATAAAATCATAACTGAATACAGGTTGCCAAGCTATAATGGCATACAGGTTATTACTAGCAATGGAACGGATCGCTTTGGTTTTTTTCCTATGATACCAACAATTAATGGCTATGCTTACAATTATTCAATTCTACTGGGATCAACCGCTATTACCAGGGGAAACGGCAGTCCCGGAAGCGGTGGGGGATACTACCGGGGCGTCAGTTACAATATCAGAGTTCCGCCGGGTCCGGCAACCGAGCCATATACGATGACCTACGCATATGCGATGGTATTAGAAAATGGATCGCATATTTCCAATTATCAGCCTATTATTTCAGCCACGCTAAGAACACCTGCCGGGGTTATCCTGTGCGCTTCACCGAGTTATTATCTGCCCACATTTAATAATGTCGATATTTCGGGTCGTGGCGCCACCTTGGATAGTGCTGTGGCTAAAGCGAATGGATTCTCCGTTAGTCCTACCCGATCTCCTAATGCTGATCCCGACCCGGGTGGCGGGTTCCTGCAGGATGTCTGGACAAAAAACTGGACTGAGGTCACATTCGATCTGTCACCTTACCGTGGACAGGATGTAAGTCTCACATTTGAAGCTGATAATTGCATTCCAGGCGGCCATTTTGCCTATGCTTATATCGCTATTCGCAACAGTTGTGCGGGATTGCAGATCAGCGGTGATTCACTTGTCTGCTTTAATACTATTGTTACTTATTCAGTACCTGCCCTGGCAGGTGCAACGTACAACTGGATTGTTCCTAATACATGGACCCTCGCTTCCGGAACTAACAGCAATATCATTCAGGTGAAACCTATCGCAGCCGGAGGAATTTTAAGTGTCAGAGAAAAAAATAGTTGTGCCGACCTGACCGATACTATTCAGATAAAAACCCTTCCTGGGCCAAAGGGCGGAAACATTGATGGATCCACTACTGTTTGTGAAGGAGAAAATAACAGTGTTTTAAATCTGTTGAATTATTCAGGCACAATATTTAACTGGATGTCTTCAACAGATAGTGTAAACTGGTCGATTATTCCTGATGTAAGTTCGCAATTCCTAGCAGAAAATATCAGTTCGAAAACATTGTATAAAGTAGTGGTCGGTAAAGGAACTGTTTGTCCTCCTGATACCAGCAGTGTTGCAACTATAGCAGTTGATTTGAAATCTATTGGTGGGTTCATTAATCCTACCAATGCTATATTGTGCGCTGGACAGGATGCCGGAGAAACACTTTCTCTTTTGGGAAATAACGGAATTATCCTGGATTGGCAATATTCAACTGATGGATTAAACTGGTTGGATTTTGTACCAGTTGATAATACCACAATTAACGTTGTTAAGGGAATAACTTCTTCTATGCAATTCAGATCGATTGACAAAAACGGAGTATGTCCTGCAGATACAAGTTCGGTTGCCAGTATTACTTTCAACCCAATTGAGTATCCTAAAGCAACAACCACCCCGGCAGATACTACCATTTGTTATGGAACCATGGCATTATTGAATGCGAATATAGAGATTGGAACAAGTTATACCTGGAATCCTGCTTCAAATGGAGCAGGTGCCATCAGCAACACTCCTTTCAATTTTGTTAAACAAGTATCTCCTGACAGTTCGGTAAATTATGTTTTGAGCATTTTAAACAATGGTTGCCCCAATCCCTTACTGGATACTTTTCAAATAAAAGTGTTACCAGCTGTAATTGTAAATGCAGGAAATGATACATCAGTGGTGGTAGGAGAACCATTGCAATTCGATGCAACTTCCAGCGATCCGGGACCTGATAATTTTATATGGACACCTTCAACAGAACTCAACGATCCTTCTATTTACGATCCCCTGGCTGTTTATACGGCAAATGATAATGTCATAAAATATTTGGTGAAAGCTGTCACGCCGGTTGGATGTTCGGGAGTAGGATCTATCACAGTAAAAGTTTTCAAAACAAAACCAGATATTTTTGTTCCGAATTTCATCATTGGAGTACTTCAGAATTTATAACAGACTGGGACAACTGGTTTATAATACTTCAACCCTTGGCAGTGGTTGGGATGGTAGGTTGAATGGACTGCCACAACCTCTTGGAGGTTATGTGTGGATGGTAAAAGGAACCGATTATACCGGCAACATAATTACTAAAAAAGGAACTATGATATTGATCAGGTAAGAGAACGAAAATTTAATTCTTCTAACAAGCCTTTAACTTCTTTTAGCATTTCTCTTGAATCCTGCTCAATTAATTTACCGCTCAAAGTGGATTCATGAAGAACAGATTGATATTGTCGGTGGCATTTGCAGGAATTTTTCGGCTTCCAAACCTTAAGAAAACTGGTATCAATTCCGGCTTGTGTACAAAATAACATGATCAACCGGAATTCATCGATTATTAGCCTGTAAACAGGGCAAGATAATTTAATTTGTAA
>JABDDT010000115.1 GCA_013287475.1 Bacteroidota bacterium | reverse complement strand
ATGTCATATCCGATTATTGATGCGCACCAACACTACTGGGAATTTGATCCTGATAGGGATAGGTGGATAACGGAAGAAATGAAAATTTTGCAAAATAATTATTTGCCTTCCGATGCGGAGATTTTATTCAATCAAAATCATATAAGCGGATCGGTAGCAGTACAGGCAGATTCATCAGAAAGTGAAAACCAGTTTCTTTTGGAGCTCGCAAGTCATTATCCATTTATCAGGGGCGTGGTTGGCTGGATTGACCTGCAATCGGTAGATCTTGAAGAAAGATTGAAATATTATCAGAAATTTCCCAGATTAAAGGGATTCCGTCACCTGTTACAGGGCGAGAAACAAAGGGATATCATGTTGAATCCTGATTTTAAAAAGGGAGTAGGACTATTGAATAAATATGAATTTAGTTTTGACCTCCTTATCATGCAGGACCAGTTAGGATTTGCTGAAATTCTGGCTGCTACTTTTCCGGATCAGCGATTTGTAATCGATCATATGGCAAAGCCTCCTATCAAAAATGGTATGATTGCAGAATGGAGATCAGCAATGAAAAAATTTGCAGCATTGAAGAATGTTTATTGTAAAATTTCGGGGATGGTTACTGAAGCGGATTTTGAATTCTGGCAAAAAGAAGATTTTCTGCCTTATATAAATACTGTGTTGGAGACATTCGGAACAAAAAGAATTATGTTTGGGTCAGATTGGCCTGTTTGTCTCCAGGCAGGTTCATATGAAGAAGTGAAACAAATTGCCGAGGAATATTTTAAATCCTTTTCCTATGCTGAGCAATCGGATTTCTTTGGAGGGAATGCCATTTCATTTTACAGGCTGAATTAAATTACTGCGATGGACTTATTCCTGCAAAATAAAGTGATCGTCATATCCGGAAATGCCTCTAGTAACCTTTTAAATTTATTCCGTGTATTATCAGGGGAGGGAGCTATTGTGATAATAACCGGGTTAATAAAGGATACCACCAAACTCGAAAAAGAAATTGAAAATTCGGACAGAAATTTGATTTTGACGGGAATAAAGCCGGATCAGCCAGCGGATTGTGAAAACGCAGTGCAGACAATTATTAAGGAATATGGACATATTGATGGTCTGGTGAACCAAACAGGAATTAATGAGGATGCCGGATCTGGAAACACTGAAATATTTTTGGAAAGCGTGCAAAAAAACCTGGTACAATATTATTTGATGACACATTTTGTTCTTCCTCATTTGAAAAAATCCGCAGGGGCTATTGTAAATATCAGTATCAATTCTTCTGAAAAAGAAAAGACAAACTCTGCGGTATATGCTGCATCGAAAGGAGGAATCAATGCCCTAACACGGGAATGGGCGGTTGAGCTTTTGAAATACAGAATCCGTGTAAATGCCATTCTTGCAGAGGGATATATAACAGAAATGTCAAATGCAGTTGCTTTTCTTCTGTCTAAAAAATCCAGCCATACCACGGGTCAGTTGATTCGTTTTGATGGTTAATACTTATTCAATGAAATCATTGGTTTGTACAAAACCAGGGGAATTACGATATACGGATCTGCCTGAACCCCTTTTGCAGTCTGGGCAGGCGATCGTACGGATCAGGAATATTTGCATTTGTGGAACTGATTTACATGCTTTCGAAGGAACACAACCATTTTTCGATTACCCACGCATTCTGGGCCATGAACTATCAGGCGAATTGGTTGAATTTGATAAAGCACCAGGTTTCCGAAAGGGAGATGACGTAACTTTTCTTCCTTATTTGAATTGTGGAGAATGTATTGCCTGCAGATCAGGTAAAACAAATTGTTGTGTAAAACTTCAGGTAAGTGGCGTTCATATTGATGGAGGTATGGCTGAATATTATTCGATTCCAACACATCTCCTTGTTCAGGCTGATGGATTGAGTCTCACTGAAATGGCCATGGTAGAACCGTTTTCGATTGGAGCCCATGGAATCAGGAGAGCTGCTATAAGACCGGGAGAATTCGTTTTAGTTATGGGAGCTGGCCCGATTGGTATGTGTGCTTTAGAATTTGCCAGACTTGCAGGAGCAGAACTTATTGTAACGGATATAAATTTACACCGGTTGGATTTTTGTAAGCATACATTGGGTGTTCCACATATTATTCATGCGGGAGCAGCCAATATGATAGAACGATTAATGGAAATTACACGTGGAGATATGCCTGCTGTAGTTATCGACGCGAGCGGAAACCGGAAGGCAATCAATCAGGGTTTAAATTATCTTGCATATGGAGGAAGATATATTTTGATTGGTTTGCAGAAAGAAGAATTGATTTTCAGTCATCCTGATTTTCATAAACGGGAAGCGACTCTGATGAGCAGCCGGAATGCGACGCGTGAGGATTTTGAACGGGTGATTCAATGCATTAAAAACGGAATGATTCATCCGCTTTCGTTTATTACAGACCGGGTAAAATTCGACGAGGCTGCTGCAGGTTTCCCGAATTGGCTGAATTCCTCCAGCCATACTATTAAAGCAGTTGTTGAATTGGATTAAATGATTTTTATGAATCTATCCAGACAAAACCTTGAGAAGATTGGATTGGCAGGCACGGACATACCGGAAGAAGAAATTTTCAACCTGCCTGAAAAAATTGTTCAATTCGGAACTGGTGTGCTTTTACGCGCTCTGCCGGATTATTTTATTGATAAGGCAAATCGCCGGGGTATATTTAAAGGGCGGGTCCTGGTGGTAAAATCCACCCAAACCGGTGATATGGATGCCTTCAACAGACAGGATGGATTATATACTATTTTTATACGGGGTATGGATGCAGGAGTTCCTGTTGATCAGCATATACTCTGTTCGGCAATCAGCCGTGTCATATCAGTAAGCCATCAATGGAAAGATCTTCTGGAGTCTGCAGCAAATACGCATTTGCAAATTATAATTTCCAATACTACAGAAGTGGGGATTCAACTGGTTAAAGAATCTATTTTTCAGGAGCCGCCTGATTCATATCCGGCAAAACTGCTTGCATTTTTATTTGAACGGTACAAAGTATTTAATGGATCTCCTGAAGCGGGAATGATAATCATTCCAACAGAATTATTAACAGATAACGGAGGGAAATTAAAATCAATATTAATGGACCTGGCTGAATTCAATAATCTTGGCCAGTCTTTCTCGGACTGGCTGAATTTGCATAATCGTTTTTGCAGTTCTCTTGTGGACCGTATTGTGCCTGGAAAACCATCACCTTCAATAAAGAAACAATGGGAGGAGCAATGGGGATATACAGATGATCTGATGACAGTATGTGAGCCATATCGTTTATGGGCCATCCAGGGTGATGCGCACGTTAGCAGGGTTCTTTCATTTTTCACAGCTGATGAAGGAGTAGTCATAACTCCGGATATTACGAAGTATAAGGAATTGAAATTAAGAATGCTAAATGCAACGCATACCCTCAGTTGCGGGCTGGGTTATTTGTCCGGATTTGAAACAGTTGTAGAAGCCATGGACGATCCGCTCTTTGAATCATATATCAAAAATCTGATGCTGGATGAAATCGGGCAGGCGATCCCATATTCTATACCTGAAAATGAGATCAGAGAATTCGGGACTAAAGTATTGGACCGGTTCAAAAACCCTTATCTGCAACATCATTGGTTGAGCATTACAATGCAGTATAGTTCAAAGATGGCCAACAGAGTTCTTCCGGTATTACGCAAATACTATGAATTGTTTAAAAAACCTCCTGAATTAATTTCAATTGGTTTTGCAGCTTATATATTATTCATGCGGCCAGTGAAAAAAGAGTCAGAGAAATATTATGGGACCCTGAACAATCAATATTACCTGATCAACGATGACCTTGCAGTGCATTTTTATGGTATATGGGAAGAAGGACGGATAGAACTTATTGTAAGCAGTATTCTTTCCAATAAGGAATTGTGGTTGGAAGATTTGACAATGTTGGAAGGATTCGCTGCATCCGTTACCAGGAGATTAATAGGATTTATCAGGCACGGTACTTTACATGAAATAGCAGCTTATAAAAAACCAGGAAAATAAATCTGATATGGCAATTATTTCCTCCGAAACATTTTCTTTCCTTAACAAGCTAAAGTCAAACAATAACAGACCCTGGTTTGAAAAAAATCGTGCTTTATATGAAAAGGCGAGGGCTGAGTATTTGGGTTTTACAACAAGTCTGGTTGAAGGCATCCGGAAAATAGAGTCTATTCCAGAAAAGGAGCCTGCAAAATATATGCATAGAATTTACAGGGACATTCGTTTTTCAAAAGACAAAACACCTTATAAATCCCATTTCAGTTCCATTATTGAAAGGGGTCCTGAAAATCAAAAATGTCCGGTATATTTTCATATTCAGCCGGGCAAATCCATGATGGGTGGTGGCGTCTGGGATCCTTCTTCCGATACTTTAAAAAAGATCCGGCAGGAAATTGATTACAATAGCGCAGGTTTAAAAAAAATTATCAATAAAAAGGATTTTATAAAATACTTTGGAAAAATATACGGAGATAAATTATCAAGGCCGCCAAAAGGATATGAGGCTGACAACCCCAACATTGAATTTTTGAAATTCAAACAACTTTATATCCAGAGAAGCTTTGATGATGATCTGGTATTATCGAAACAATTTATTCCTGAATTATTAAAATCTTATAAGGCCGCAATGCCATTCTTCACATTCTTTGACGTGGCGATGGGGGGATAAATATCAGCATTAATCACAACTGCTTACGAGTGTAGTGTAAATTTTACTGGTAATTGGTATTTTCTTCATAAGTCTATGAAAGAAACATGCTGTATTACTCATTAAGAATTCAGGAGTATAAACAGTGGGTCCATGACCTCCTCCAATTACAAAATTTGAGATGGCCGGGGTATTATAAAATTCCAGTCTTCGTTGTATGCATGCTGATCCATATAACTTGATTGAATTGCTGCAGGATTCATTGTATCCGATATTGTAGGGTATCACGTTGTCATCCGTGCCATGAAATGATATGACAGGTGTAGCACTTGAAACAGTAATAAGATTTGAATCAGGTAATGCACCCCACATATTGCAGATGCCTTTAATTCTAAATGAACTGGGAAGGTTGTTGTCCGCGTTATTGATCGGTCCGAGAAGAGAATATTCACCAGGCATAAAAAACATTGAAATATTATTGGGTATGAAGGCCGTATTCAAAG
>JABDDT010000114.1 GCA_013287475.1 Bacteroidota bacterium | reverse complement strand
GGCCTGTGCGGAAGGTTTCTCCCTTTCCCGTATTGCGTTACGCCGCAGAATTTCTTTTGCATTCCTCAGTTGTTCGTCAGTATAGTAGTCATCATTCCCCCATTGTTTAATCTGATTTAGTATTTCATCATTACATTCTTTTAGTTTGCCGGGATTTGGCTGAAAGAATCCAACCACCGGACCCACATATTTTTCAGTCTGGTATTGGGCTGAGGCAAACGTAGTGAGCCCTTTGTCCACAAGAGCCTGTTGCCATTTGGAAGAATTCATCCCAAGTATGGTAAAGAAAACATCTGCAGCAACTGTAGACGCAGAATCATTGCGCGTGTCAGGTCCCTGCCACATGAAAATTTCGATAGGCGTCTGGGCCAGACTGGATTCCTTTACAAAAAATTCAGTTGATTTAAGAGGCAGGAATTCCGGAATCGGATATTTTAAGATGGGATCGAATCCACTGGACTCCCAGCTGCCGAATATATTTTTTGCTTTGGCGAATGCATCTTCATGTTTAACGTCACCACAAATCACCAGTATGGAATTATTCGGGTAATAATATTTATTCTTAATGATCATCATCTTTTCAGGAGTGGCCGTATTGATCACTTCATGAATACCAATAGCATTTTTACGGGTTGTAAGATCGCCCCATAATTTTCTCTGACAGGCTAAATATAATTGTGAGCCCGGATCACTTTCAAGTCGCTGAAATTCACCGTCAACAACCGGTCTCTCTTTTTTCATATCCTCCGTACGGTAAATCGGAAACCTGATAGCTGCATTCATGAATTTTAATCCTGCATTCAGGCTGTCTTTGTCAAAAGTGAAAAAATAATTCACTCTTTCATCTCCGGTTGTTCCGTTCCAGATAGCTCCAAGCTCCTGTGTGCGTTTAAGGAATTTTTCCTGGTCCGGATAATCCTGATTTGCTTTAAAGAACATATGTTCAAACAAATGGGAAAGTCCATTGTAATTAGAATCCTCAGTGAAGGCACCGTTCTTTACAGCAATTTCAATGGTTGCCAGCGGCACTTTATCATTTTCAATTACAACAATTTCCAAACCATTGGGAAGCTTTTCCCAGTAATAATGTTCAGGAAGCCTGGGTTGGGCAAAACTGACTGCTGACAGAAAGCCCAATGTCACGGCGCAAATAAGTTTTTTCATTAATCGAAATTTTAGTTTATCGAATACTGTTAGAAAAATTGTTGTTCAGAGATCCGCTTTTCGAAACCTCCAACTTACAATAAATATATAAATGATAATGTACAGAACTGATATTGAAAGGTACAAAGGAACATGTTTTTCCCAAAGACTGGTACTTGCAGGTGATATCATTCTTCGGGCAAAAGGTTGGGGAATCAGCCTGTCCGATACTTCTTCTGGTAAATAATCAACCCATGTCACTTTATATTTATTTCTTCCCAGGGATACCACGAATTGTTCTATAATCATATAGAGGAAAAAAATTCCCATGGCCAGCCCCGCACGTCGTATCATCATTGCGAAGAGAAGGGCAATTAGTGAATAATCGAGCATTTCAACAAAAAAATATAATATGAAACGGTATTCCTGCCAACCTGCTTTAGGTTGCACGGGTGTACGGGTCAGAAAACCAAAATAAAGACAGGTAAGGACAGTGATGATTGTTACAAAAACAGTCAGTAAAAAAACTTCAATAATTTTTATATATATAAAACGCGCACGGCTCCAGCCGTCTATTATATTCTGACGATGCGTCCGGTAGGAATACTCATTTGTAAAAAGCGTAATGATTAATATTGCTGGCATGAATAACAATATGCCTGCATCATAAGGCACCGTTTTCCAGACATTTGGAAATGAGAATGGATTCCCAAGCAGGTTCTGACCATTAATTTTTGGAAAACTATTATCTGTTAAATCATAAATTACATAATTGAAAGCCGGAATACATACAATGATAACAGAAAGCAATATCCAGAAGGTTCTGTAATATTTTAGTTTTAGCCATTCAACCCGAAGTGTATGTAAAAAATTTCGCATGTTCAGTTGCTTACATTATTGGTTAGCTCGATGAACGCTGATTCAAGACTTTCCTTACGGGGTTGTAAATAATTCAGCGCGATACCCTGTTCAAAACAATGGGAATTCAACCAGGCAGGATCCGGAGATGGGGAATTGAAATAAACCTGAAAATGATTTCCTGACGAAATTATCTTATTAACGCCGGGTAAACGATCCAGTATTGCTTTTAGCTTTTCCATTTCAGCTGAGCCCAGTTCCATCCATTCTTCCTGACTTAATGCGGATTTTACGTCACCGGATTTTATCAGTACGCCCCGTTGAAGAATTGCCACATGGGTGCAAACCTTTTCAACCTCTGCAAGCAGGTGACTTGCCAGTATGATCGTTTTACCCGCACTAGCCAGTTCGATGATCAGTTCCCTGATTTCAGCAATGCCGGATGGATCAAGGCCATTTGTAGGTTCATCAAATACCAAAACGGATGGATTGCCGATCAGGCAGGAAGCAATAGCAAGCCTTTGTTTCATTCCCAGAGAAAAGCTTTGAAATTTTGAATCTTTTCTTTCGTAAAGCCTGACCAGTTTTAGCACACGCTCAATATCATCCACCGGCTTATGCTTTATGGCAGCAGCGATTTCAAGATTATGTTGCGCAGAGAGGTAGTGATAGAAGTTGGGCGTCTCAAGCAGGGTTCCGATTTCTCTTCTTTGTTTTTCAGAAGGCGCATTTCCAAACCAGCTATAACTGCCACCATTAGACGCCAAAACATCCATAACGACACCCAGCAGGGTAGTCTTTCCGCTGCCGTTAGGTCCCAGTATTCCGAATACGGACCCCGAAGGCACGTCAAACGAAACTCCTTTTAACGCCTGTATGCGGCCATAGGTTTTACTTATGCTTTTTAAAGAAAGAATCGGCGTCATAGATGAGTGGCTAAATTAGCGAATAATATATCCTTCACCTGATCTATAGTGGAGGGTGTTCTTTCCCGTGATAGATGCTTGAAAAATCTCCAAGAACGGCAAATCCGTTTTTGTTCCAACTTAAAGTATGCAGGCGAAGCAGATCAATATCCGCCTGTAAAACCTTTCTGGTATAAGGGTTGATGGTACCACCAGGGCCCAGTGGTTCAGCTGCCGGATCATATTGATATGCAGGATCGCAAACTGTGCCCCGGGGATACATGATACCAGGTTGACCTTTACCCCTGATGTCGAGTTTTTCCGGATGATCCAGTCCGATAGTATGGCCATATTCATGCGCAGCTGTTGTCGAATTATGCAGCAGGTTATCCAGTTTGAAATATCCTGTATTGCATTTAATGCCATCTACAAATGACACATGTACCGGTGAAAATTCTTCTATCCTGAAATAATTGTTTCTTGGATCTGTATTAAACCAAACACTTTCAGGTATCAGATCTTTTTCGTAGAACCCCCGGATGATGAATTCTATAGTATATGGAATCTGTTTTATGATTACATTTCCCGAAGGCTGGTTCCAGTGATTTGATATATCAACTGCTATATTATTTGCAAGTTCCTGCGAAGCAGCATCTCCGTAAAAATAAAAATCCGACCATATCCGGATTTTTGATTCGGATTTTATCCACTCGGCTTCACCCATAAAAATAACTTGACAAAAAACCCGTCAATGTAACAATTCAGACAGTTTACTGTCCAGTTCTTCGCCGCGTAATCCTTTAGCGACAATGATTCCATTTTTATCCAGAAGATAGTTCATCGGAATTCCCTTAACCCCATACAATGAGACCGCTTCCGCCTGCCAGCCTTTTAAATCAGAAACCTGTGTCCAGTTCAACCCGTCTTTCTTTATTGCCTGAAGCCAGTCTGCTTTCGTATCATCGAGTGAAACACCTAAAATGTCAAATCCTTTGTCATGGTATTTGTGAAATGCCTTAACAACATTCGGATTTTCAAGGCGGCAGGGACCGCACCAGCTGGCCCAGAAATCAACGAGAACATATTTCCCTTTTAACGAAGCCAGAGATACTGATTTGCCGTTTTCATCATTGGATGCAAAATCGGGAGCCGGATTTCCAATGGCTGTTAATTTAGTTTTATCAATCAGATCATGAAGCTGTCTTCCGAAATAAGTTACCCGCACACTCGTATCCAGTTGTTGAAATAAACTATCCAGCTGACCAAGACGTGGGTTGTAAGAAAAATTATTATATATTTCAAATGCAGAAACAACAGAGGAAGGATGCGATTTTGTAAAATCCATGACCAGCTGCTTTTGTTCCAGGTCGAGTGCATTGTATACTTTATCCAGACTGTCCATGGCTCTTTGATTCTTTTTATTGTTGGCCGAATCATAGGCTTTATCCACTGCTGGCAGTTGATCAGGAATTTGAAGAACTGGAAATGGCCATCAGAACATTCCAGAACACCATGATGCGTGTACGATATTCAGCCATTCCGGTTGCGATTGCCCCGCGTGGACTCACCCTTGGTGGTGCCTGTGAAATGAGCCTGCATGCAGATAAAATTGTGCCTGCTGCTGAATCTTATATCGGTCTTGTTGAGCTGGGAGTTGGTCTGATTCCAGGCGGTGGGGGTACAAAAGAATTTGTTCTAAGGGCTGCCGATGAAGTACACGACGGGGAACCAGAAATCATTCCACTGAAAGACCGATTCTTTACAATTGCAACCGCCAAAGTTTCCACTTCAGCTTCCGAAGCTTTCGATCTGGGTATCTTGAAAAAATCAAGAGACTTTATTTCCATCAATCCCGATCGCAGGATCGCTGATGCGAAAAATGCTGTACTGGATTTATACCATGATGGATATACTACTCCATTACAAAGAACAGATATTAAAGTATTGGGCCGGTCAGGGCTCGGGGCATTATATGCAGGCATTAATGTAATGTGGAGAGGAAATTATGCAACTGATCATGATGTGCTGGTAGCGAAAAAACTGGCCTATGTAATGTGTGGAGGAGATTTAAGTGAACCAACAGAAGTATCGGAGCAATACCTGCTGGACCTGGAGAGACAGGCATTTCTTTCACTTTGCGGAGAAAAGAAGACTTTAGAAAGACTACAAAGTGTAATAAAATCAGGCAAACCGATCAGAAATTAATTTAAACTATGAAAACATTTTTATCTGGAATATTAATAGGAAGCTTCTCATTAATGCTCGCCTGTCATGGCAGTGAATCTGCCGGTTCACAGGCTGTAACATCAGATTCTTCTTACGCCATAATAGGAAAAGTTACCGGGATGGATACCGGTCTGATAATCCTGAATCACCGCCAGACAGGGAAAAACGATACTGCAGTGCTTGACCATGGCTATTTCACATATAAAGGAAAAGCGGATACAGCTG
>JABDDT010000113.1 GCA_013287475.1 Bacteroidota bacterium | reverse complement strand
AAATTAGCAGCATGGCCAGCCCAGTTTTCCAGACATTTTACCGGGTGGCTGCATGCCAGATAAACACCAAGGCAGGGATAACCGCTGGCCTGCGTTATGACTCCTTCGTCGAGACCAACCAGGGCCCCGAGTGGTTTATAAGTGGAACCCGGCGGATACAATCCTTTAATAGCGCGGTTGAGGAGGGGCCCTCTTACATCGAGTGCAAGCTGACCATAATTTTTTTGTTTATCTGAACCTGTGAGAGAATTAGGATCATAATCAGGGCTGGAAGCCATTGCCAGAATGCCTCCTGTTTTCGGTTCTATTGCAACAATAGATCCTATTTTACTTGTAAGTAATTTTTCTGCCAGCTGCTGCAATTCAATATCCAGATAAGTGTGCAGATTTCTTCCGGCAATAGCCGGTGTATCCAGTCCGCGATCCTCATAATGACCAACGAGACGGTTTTTATTATCTTTTATCCAGTATTCAATTCCGCGCTGACCCATGAGCTGCTTTTCGTAAAATTGTTCCAGTCCGCTTCTTCCCACATAGTCACCGAGCTGGTAATAATAATTTGAACGGCGCAGAATATTTGAATCCACTTCACCTACATAACCCATAATATGGGCAGCTGCATTGAACGGATAGACCCTTACTGGTCGTTCCTGTAAATTAAATCCCGGGAAACGCCAGATATTTTCTTCCAGTTTTGCATAGAGATCCGGTTCAAGCAGATCGTCAAAAATGGAAGGACGAAAGGGGCCATTTTTTATTTTTGCATCAAGTATGCGTGAACGGAATTCCTCATTATCTATGTCCATTAAGTGGCAGAAGAAAGCCGTATCCATATTTTTAACCTGCGATGGAGTAACCATCAGGTCGTACATAATGGTATTATTGAGAATCGCACGCTGATGATGGTCGTAAATAATTCCCCGGGTAGGGTAAACTCTTTTTGGGAAGAGCGCATTTTCCTGCGCCATTTTTTTATACTTGTCTGAAAACACCTGCAGGTTAAACAACTGTACAAAAATTACGAGGAACATCCCGCAAAAGATGAGGCGAATAATATTACTGCGCGATTGATTGAAGACAGGCATCTTCGGATATTGGCTTTAAATTAAACCGTATTTGTTCTGAACTTCTCTTTTCTGTAAAACAAAAGTTCCGTCAGCAGTATCAGCAACATGCTGATACCAGTTGTAGCGATTACTTTCCCGATAAAATACAAAAAAGATCCGAAACTCATCCATTCAAGAAAAACAAGATATCCGTGATGAAATAGGGTAAGAACAAATACATAAGTGAAATAGGGTGCCCATCCCATACTGGTTATTGAAGGTGACAAATAGTTCTTGTCTGCCCCTTCCTGTGATATCAGCATATTTACAACAAATGGCCTCAGATAAGCAATTAAAACACATGCGGCTGCATGTAATCCGGGTGTATGCATGAAATAATCCAGGCAAAGGCCAAATATAAATGCCACGCTCATCAGGCCAGAACGCGACATATTGAAAGGAAGCCAGAGAATATAGAGATAATACAGATAAGGTGTGATGAACCTGTGCAAGGGGGGCATCTTGAAAAGTATAAATACCTGAACAAATATGAACAGTATAAAACGAAATATATTTTTCAGCAACTCGCTCATTGGAACTTTTTTCTTGTGGAGTCTTCCAGATGATTTTGTTCAGTTAATTGAGTATTCTCGATCACGTAAACGTATTCTATACTATAAAAATTAGTCGAAGGCTTTACTCTTAGGGAATAAAAATTGCTACTCCTGTCGTCAATAATTTCATCAATTGTTCCTACCATCAGGTTGGCGCCTGAAAACATGGAAGAAGCAGGACTGGTTACAACCGAATCTCCTTTTTTCACCTTCGCACTTTTGGGAATATCTTTAAGCGTTACATAATTCGGACTCACTCCATCCCATTCCAATGTGCCTCGTTCCCCGCCGATTTTTAATTTTACCACTACCCTGAATTGCCTGTTCAATAATGTCCATACAGTTGCATAATTATCACTTACGTTTAATACCTGTCCCACAATTCCGAGCGGACCTGTTACTCCCATATTTGGCCGAACACCCTGCAGTGCACCCCGATGAATGGTTAAAAAGTTTACCTGGCTATTTACTGTACTTCCTACCACTTTGGCACCCATCCAGATATATTTTTTTATTTCTTTAGCCGAATCTCCCTGAATTGTATCGATAATCATTTTACCGGGACCACCGGCCCCTTCATAATTTTCCTTGAGCATCTGATTCAGCCGGAGATTTTCTGCAGCCAGCTGCTCATTAATTTGTTTGAGGCGGAAATAAGATTCCACTTTACTGAACCGTTGATTAATGATTCCTGTAAATTCCCCGGCCACATTCATAAATGCAGCCTCATGATATTTATTATAGCGGAAAAGAAAACTAAGTGAGATTACCTGCAACAGCAAAAAGAATAAAAAATTGGAATACTTTCTGATGAAGAGAAAAACATTACGCACGGAGTCTTATAGTTTTAAATTGCGTTACAAAGTAAAATGTCAAAAGTAAAAATTAAAAAAAGTGCCCATAAATGTCAAACTGCACTTAACTCTTCCACTTTTTATTTTTTACTTTCTATTTTTAATTTTTATCGCATCACAAACGGATACCTGTCGTAATTCTTTAAGGAAATGCCTGTTCCTCTTACAACACTCTTTAACGGATCGTCAGCGATATGAACCGGAAGTTTAATTTTCTGACTTAATCTTTTATCCAGGCCCCTTAACAATGCGCCTCCTCCGGTTAGGTATAAACCGCGACGGTAAATATCTCCGGCAAGTTCAGGTGGTGTGGTTTCCAGCGCTTTCAAAATGGCTTCTTCAATTTTGAATATGCTTTTGTCAAGTGCTTCGGCAATTTCCTGATAACTCACCAGGATTTGTTTGGGAATACCGGTAACCAGGTCACGCCCATTCACAGGTATATCATCAGGAGGATTATCAAGGTCTTTCAGTGCCGCTCCTATTTGGATTTTTATCTGTTCAGCTGTTCTTTCACCAATCAATAGACTATGGTAGCGACGCAAAGCTTCCATAATATCAGCCGTGAACTCATCCCCTGCAATACGAATGGACTGGTCACAAACGATACCTGCAAGAGCTATAACTGTAATTCCGGTTGTCCCACCACCTATATCAATAATCATATTTCCCACGGGCTCTTCCACATCAATTCCGATACCAAGTGCTGCTGCCATGGGTTCATGAATCAGGTAGACTTCTTTGGCGCCCGCCTGTTCTGCACTGTCACGGACGGCTCTTTTTTCCACTTCAGTAATACTGGATGGAATACAGATCATCATGCGCCAGCTTGGAGGGAAAAGTGGTTTTTTTGGATAGATCATCTTGATCATCTCCCTGATCATGAGTTCAGCAGCATTAAAATCGGCAATAACTCCGTCTTTCAGGGGGCGCACAGTACGAATGCTCTCGTGCGTCTTTTCATGCATCATGAGTGCCCGTTTTCCAACAGCCAAAACGGTCTTTGGATTATTCCGGTCAAGTGCAACTATACTTGGTTCATTAACTACGATCTCATCATTGTGTATGATCAGGGTGTTAGCTGTGCCCAGATCCATAGCAATCTCTTGCGTAAGGAAATTGAATAATCCCATTTTAAAAGGTCAGATTTATATTCTGTTACGATGCATGCAAAATTGACGGAAATAATCGGAATTAACAAAGCGAACATTAATCTCCGGTATCCTGCACTGAACGCTATTTTCATCAGGATATTTTTTAAAATCATTCATTTATTCTGGAGCAAATCCCAAACGTCTTTCCATTTGACGATCAAGGCGGGGTAATTTTTTTCTCTCAATGAGAAAACTCGTAAGCTGAGCAATTTCGCAATATATAGAATGCTTTTCAACCGTACCCTGTAGATAACTCCTTCCTGAACTTCCCCCGGTACCAACACGGGTTCCAATGGTCCTCTGTACCATGTGCATGTGCCTGTAACGCCAGGTACTGAGTTGTTCATCCATTTCCAATAGCGCAACCAGTAACCTGTAAGGTAACTGAAGGATCGGGTATCCTGGATATATCATAATAAATAGTCCGGCCCGGCAGGCAGCGGGAGAAAGAGAACGATTTGCGGGATCTTTCGATCTGTATTCCTCGGAAAATACGGTATCAAACAAAGAAGCGTGTTCTTTTTCTCCTTCAGTCAAACTTTCAAGATATAATTTGCGATACCCTGTCCAGAAATCATTTTCTTTCAAAAAGGGCATTCGCTCCAGCCAGTTATTTAATAGTTCCAAAAGAGTTTTTTGGGACTCGGCCTGATGAATCGTGGTTACTTCTGATTCCCTTAATTGTGACAGATAATGATTCTTTTCATGTCTTTGTTCGAATTTCAATCCCAGTCTGCCTTCCAGTATCTTAAACTGGATACTTTGAAATCCTGAAGCCGGACGGAGCATATCCCTGAAATCCAGAAAATCCATGGGCGACATAGTTTCCATCACTTCTATCTGCTGCACGAGCAATTTTAAAATGGTATTGCATCGGCTAAGGCGGTGAACGATTGTTTGCAGTTCAGGAGTATCATCATTCAGGGTTGGTTTTTCAAGAATCCCGATTATGGAATCCACTTCATATAACAATTGTTTGAACCAGAGTTCATAGGTCTGATGAATAATGATGAAAAGCATCTCATCATGCGCGTGTGCATGCTGCAAATCACTTTTTAACTGCTGACTATCCAATAATTGATCGAGTTTCAGATAATCGGAGTAATGTAATTCTTTCATTGGTTGGCGGTTTGCCATTGCCCGTTGGCGGTTGATCAGTATTAAGGTCAGCGGTCAGCGGTCAACGATTATTAATAATTATAGAAACTCATAACCTATATCCCTCCTGAAATACATACCGTCAAAGTCAATTTGAGTCAAAACTGCCATGGATTCCCGAATAGCATCCTGAAGGGATCCGGCAAAGGACGTAACACAAAGCACCCTTCCTCCATTGGTTACCACTTCATTGTTTATTAATGCAGTGCCTGAATGAAAAATAAGGCTGTCTCCATATATTTTATCGATACCTGTTATTGGGAATCCCTTTTCATAACTTCCGGGGTATCCGCGGCTCACGGCTACCATGGTCGCGGCAGACCTGGAATCTATTTCAATTATTTTTTCATTGAGCTTCTTGTCCGCCACAGCCTTCAAAAGATCGACCAGATCATTTTTCAAACGGGGTATCACCACTTCAGTTTCGGGATCACCCAGACGGCAATTATATTCAATTACCATGGGCTCTTCATTTATTTTGATCAGTCCGATAAAAATAAAACCTCTGTAATCAATACCATCTGCTTTCAGACCAAGGATGGTTGGATCCACGATCCTCTCCTTCACTTTCAACATGAATTCATTATCTGCAAATGGAACGGGACTTACTGCGCCCATTCCTCCCGTATTGGGGCCTTTATCTCCTTCGCCAATTTTTTTGTAATCCTTCGCTTCAGGTAAAAGCACGTAATGGTCACCGTCAGTAAGTACAAATACGGATAATTCGATGCCATCCAGAAATTCTTCTACTACAATCCTCCTTCCTGCT
>JABDDT010000112.1:192-6243 GCA_013287475.1 Bacteroidota bacterium | reverse complement strand
GTTATAGTTTTTATTCTTTCATGGCTGATTCCGCTCCTGGCCATCCTGATTAAACTTGATTCCCGCGGACCGGTTTTCTTTATACAACTTAGGTCCGGTAAAAATAACCAGCCATTCCGCTGTATAAAATTCCGAAGTCTGCGGGTGAATAATGAAGCCGATTCCAAACAAGTCAGCCGCGATGATAACCGGATTACGAAACTGGGAAGATTCATGCGTAAAACCAATATAGATGAGCTGCCTCAGTTCATTAATATTTTCCTGGGAGATATGTCCGTTGTTGGTCCAAGACCACATATGTTAAAACACACACAACGTTTTGCCGAATTATATAAGGAATATATGATCAGGCATTTTGTAAAACCGGGTCTTACAGGCTGGGCTCAGGTAAATGGATTAAGAGGAGAAATCAGGGATAACGAGTTTTTAAGGAAAAGAGTTGAATTCGATACCTGGTATATGGAAAACTGGTCTTTATATTTTGATATGAGAATAATAATGTTGACCGTAGTAGTTTCAATCAAAGGTGATAAAAATGCATTCTGAAAAAAGTTAAAAGTAACAACCCTTCCCGTTACTAAAAATGAAAGCCGCTCTGTTTCAGACAGGGCGGCTTTTTTATTTTTTACTTTTTAATTAATAAAGTATCGTCATTTTCTTTACTAACGTCTGTCCCATGGCAGTCATTTTATAGTAGTAAATGCCTGAGCTCAATCCATTTCTGTTCACCGTGATACTATAAGTTCCCGGGGTTTTATCCTCATCCATCAATTCCTGCATGGGTCTGCCCATCTGGTCATATAACATAAGCAGCACTCTGCAAGACTTTGGAATTACAATATCAATAATAGTACTATTGTTGAATGGATTTGGCCGGTTCTGTTTCAGATCCAAAGATAAGTTTCCGTCAAAAGTGATCGGAACGATCTTGGAATAAGAAGAATTTCCGTCGTAATCTACCTGGCGCAGGCGGTAGTAATAAGTACCTGCCTGGAGATTTGGATCCAGATATTGATAGTTATTCGGTATCTGGCTGTTTCCTGCTCCGGCAACAAATCCGAGTACGGTCCAGCTGGACTGGTCCGTGCTGCGTTGAACTTCAAAACCCTTATTGTTTTCTTCCATTGATGTTGTCCAATTCAGCTGAGCATCATCACCTTCTTTGGTTACTGTGAAACTGGTAAGTGTAATCGGCAATGGAGTACTTGAATAGGTAGCGATGTAGTCATTGGTGGACCCAGCAAAAAATCCATATTGAATTCCCTTTACGGTTTGTAAAGTAAATGTAACCGGAGTCCCTCCCTGAGTAACCTGTATCAATGTACCATCTGCAGAATTGAAAGGAACCATGGCCTGCAGATTATGAGCATTGGTAGCCAGATGAAAACTTAGCTTTTTATTTACATTATCCCAGGCCATATTGCTGAATACTGTGTTATTACGACTATCCAGCCAGGTGAGCATTTGACTGGATGTTATGACCGGTATATTCCTTGACATGGCAGCAGAAGTGATTGCATCAGATCCCGGATGAATACCATAATCTGTGTGCATATTCATAACAAATGAACCATAGTAACCCAGATTAATTGCATTGTCCAAAAGGGCACCAATATTTGATGGGATATTCTGGCCCGATTCGTCTGTTATCTGGGTAGGTGCCTGGTAAGCATCTATTATGGTACCATTCAAATCTGAAAACCGCATGGGCATTCCGGATCCTGTAAACATGCCTGGTCTGTTTTGTACCCAGACATCCGGCCAATAATAATAATTCACGTCAAATCGCATTCCCAGTGAATTTTCAATAAGAGGCTGTGAAGACCAGTCACTCCATGGAAGGCAGTGGGTTCTGTTTGTTGTAATGGGAGTTAATCCGGGGTATTGTGTATTAAGTGCTGACAATTGTGTTGTTAAATCACTGCTTAGTGATGATGGCGTGAAGTCAACACATAATGTTGTCGGATGCAGGGCGATTTCAAAGCCCAGATTCTGGAAATAAGCAACTGAATCCTGTGGTATGGGTGTATTATTATAAATATAAGAAGTCCCCCTGATCGCTGTCCAGTTCGCCACAGATGCGGGAGAATTATCTGCAGTCATCCCTATATATTCATTAAACCTTGTTGACGTACTTCCATAATTAACATTATGGTCGTCACCTGTCATAACTACTGCAGCCTTTAAACCATTCGGAAGTATCCACAAATGTGGTAAAGGTTTTGTGTGCAGATTACTCTGAAGCAAAATATTCGTGAGAAAATGTTGTTGTTCATCCGCCTGCGGAATGGCTACTTTATTCATATCCAGCCAGGGAGTTGGCGTACCCATGAACAAATTATCCGATCTGCTGGGTCCGGATTCTCCATCCAGATGTTGTCCTACCAATCCCGGATTTCCCTGCCGGGTAGTGACAATTGACCTGGCCAGATCATAAGAAAAGGCGATTGCCTTACCGCCATTAATTCCAACACTGTTTGTCGTCACCGCGGGGAATGTCGTTACGGTTGTAGCAGAGGAATAAATTGTAGCAAGAGAGGTTGCGCCGGCCAACGTATATTCATCTGACGGACCATGATATTGAATTGTCTGATTGACAATACCAGCACCAGGTTGTCCTGACGCGGTATTTACCAGAAGATATGCATCTGACAAAGTGGTACCCGAAGCAGAAATACCCATTAGTGGCCATAACAGAGAACTGGGTTTCTGGGCTATAAGTGTACCACCAGCATTTACAAAAGTCGTTAACTCAGAAACCAGTCCTGATGTTGCAGTCATATTTCCCAACAATACAACATCATAATTAGTGAGCATTGAGGGCGTCACTTCCGAAATATCAACCGCCTCAAATTCCGTATAACCCTGTGCACGAAGAATCTCAACCATATAACGGCTGAACGGATTTGAAGTATTGCTGATAATCAGTACTGGTCCTCCTGCCCCATCATCTGGTGGAACGGCAGGTGGTGGAGAGGTTGTAAATGACCATGTATAATCAGTAACCAATGCATTGCCTGATAAATCTTTTACGCCCGAAGATCCGCTTTTTACAGTAGCAGTATATACCGAAGAATAATTCAAAGCAGATGTAGGAATAATTGTTCCGGTTTTTGAATTGCTGATGTAATCAACTGTTGCTGGAATTACATTGTTGGAAGCATCTTTTAAAATAAGCGTTGAATTATTAATAGTAGTTGGATCAATATTCTCACTGAATGTTGCGGCAACAAAACTGTTGATGTTCACGTTCACAGCTGCACTTACAGGTGAGGTTGAAACAACTGTCGGAGGCGTTACATCGGCACCATTTGAATAATCAACGTCAACCCAGTAATTAGAAGCCTGATATCCGTTCGTTGGAAATGTGGTTCCATTATATATATATGCTCCGTTAAACTTATTATCAACGGTACTATCAGCGATCGCTGTTAATGGTCCTACAATTACAGGATTTATAAATGCATTAACTGTACTTGTATACCATCCTACCGGGCTGAAATAAGTTGCCACATAAATGGTGTTTGCATTAATTGCAACAGGGGTTGTAAAGAAAACCTCATTCCATGTGCCAGGAGTGGAAGCCCCGCTTTGAGTAGCCGTTCCAAGTAAATTACCATCCAATGTCCATAACCGAACTACATGTCCTGTATAAACGTCATCAGTTGATGCAAAAAATCTTATTCCGGCAATTGTTCCATCAAAAGCAGCAGTAAACTTTACCCCCAGATTTATCGAAGCTCCGTCATTTTCCTCTGATTGACTGGGATCTGAAAGATCGGGGCCTTGAGCCGGAGTAAAAATAGTACAAGGACAATTAGTTGGTGGCGATGGAGGAACTACGGTTACATTTACAGTGTTCGCAGAACCTTCGCTGCCTCCGGGTGATTCTATATTACCAATATCGTCAAATCCCCTGCTTTCAATAGTTACTTGTCCGGGTAAATTGGGAATCCAGGAAAAAGTCCAGCTGCTGGTTCCAGTTGCAGCGGTCCAGGTGACTCCTCCGTCAAGAGATACCTCTACACCTGCCACGATTCCACCAACATCAGTAGCCGTTCCGGTAATTGTGTAAGGTGTATTTTGTATAAGCGTTGCTCCATTTACAGGAGCTGTTATGACGGTTACCGGAGGGGTGTTATCTGCCGGCAATTGATTAAGAATAAGAGGAGCCTGAATAGTTGCAGCAAGCGCACCCATATCTGTTAATACGTTTATAGTTGCCTGTTGCATGTTCTGATCAACCGCACCCGTGAATCCCTGATTTGGATCATGATGCGAATCCAGGCCCCAGGCCCATTGTACGGTACCCGCTCCAAATACAATTGACTTACTGGTAACATCTCTGTACAAAGATAATTTATGTACCCTGCCCTGATCCGAAACTGTATTAGACATTGTTACGCGGCCAGGTGGATAACTTGGAAAATACTGCTCCCAATCCCACTCATATCCTAATGTTCCCTGTGCGAACGTATAAGAAGTCCCCGGTGCCAGATTAACTACATTCGGTGTATTTCTCCAAAATCTTAAATTTTTATAGGTATCAGGAACTGTAATAGCATCGGTTACGCCATCCCAGCTGATTTCTCCGCTCAAAGTATTTTCCGGTTTACAGGCATTGCCCGTGGGGTCATTGCATCCATCGCGCCACAGACCTGTCCATTCCACGTTTGGATCACATTTCCCGCCACAGGGATTTTCAGCAGGTGTGGCAAGCGTTCCTTCTTTATAACAGACCATATTTCTGTAAGCGACACCGTTACCATCCGGTTCCCACCTGGTTTTCCAGTATACTTCGTTGCCACTGAAAAAAGCCATATTTTTCCCGGCTGCCTTCGTTGCTTCCACACTGTTTCTTTCTTCCTTCGACCAATATTCATCATGGCCCACGGAAAGGAAGATATTATGATTAAGTAAAAGATTAATATTGTTGGCATTATTGCGTGCGATATCCATATCTGTTGTATATGTGATATCGTATCCGTTAGCCTCCAGGAATCGAATCATCGGATATTCAGCATTCATGAACCAGTCTTCATTAGCGCCTCCACCTCCGTTGCCACCTCTCGTAATAAAAGGACGGTTATAACTTACTTTATCACCATGATTGAATGGCATCATAACCGTTGTAGCAATATAAAGGCTGTTTCCACCATATCCATTATACGCCTCCCACGTGGCATCTGAAGTCTTAAAAAATATGTTTGAAGTACTTCCATCATCACGAACTACAAAAGGAATATGACTGGTAGCATTTGGCCCTCCGGTAGTTCTGGTTAACTTGGCAATATATAATCCTGAAACAGCTGTCGCTGGCACATTCCAGCTTGCAGTTGTAGTCCAATTACCGCAATCGATAAGGGCGGTGGTATTATCAATTGAACAAGGAGTATTTACACTTTGGGCGGAACCTGTAAAAGTTCCAAGGTCCTGTATCATTCGTGCACCATTTCCCTGATAATAACCAAGGCGGTAAATTGTTATGTCAAATGTTTTTACAGCAGCAGTTACATCAATCTTAAAGTTGATTGTTCCCCCTTTATTTACACTGATATCTGATGCAAATCCCTGAATTGATAAATCTCCCGCATCAGCCGTTGGAATATCCCAAACTGATTCGGCTGTTCCATGCAAAGCATTTTCAGTTACGATTGCATTTTGTGCAAAGGAAAAACTGTGTGCAAAAATTGCAACAAAAAATAATAGGATGGAATTCTTCATTCCACGAATAAAGGGTAGAGTTTTCTGGTACATACGCACAAATTTCTATCAGTTAAAAATTTTCAATTTTTAAGAAACCGAATTAGATTTTGAAAAGGATCTGGATAGAAATTAAAGGAAGGATTTGGAAAATAAACTAAGGCTGATGTGGACTCGCAATGTAATGAGTCCCTATACCTTAGACATTACAATAAAAGCATTGGATGCCGCAAAATAAAAACTATTTTCGGTAAAGTTAAATTATTCAACCATTAATTGTTAAAGATTAACAAAGGAAGGCCATGGTATAAATATTTGATTATCAATGGCTTAAAAACTTTCTTCCTT
>JABDDT010000112.1:0-124 GCA_013287475.1 Bacteroidota bacterium | reverse complement strand
TTCCCGGGTTTCTGTTGATTACCAGGGAGGGGAATTCATTCAAGGCAAGATCTCATTGACATTAGGTTTTTGAAATTCCTGGTATTCTTCATTTAATCAATAATCAACTTTTTAACAGCTGTGA
>JABDDT010000111.1 GCA_013287475.1 Bacteroidota bacterium | reverse complement strand
AGGATCCAGATTTCTGGTGATCAGTGAGTTTGGACTGCCATCAAGTAAAGGATAGTAGGGCCAGGGAAGCAACTGGAACTGTGGTTTTCCTCCCTGTTCACCAATTACCATATTGATACTGGCACACTGCATATCTTCCACGAGATCCTGGTTTATACGCACGCCATAATGAAACAGAAGATCATCCAGGTTGAGACCGCGGTCGAAAGCAACCGTTTCTCTTGAAGAATGCAGGCTGTCCATTTCCGCATTTAGATTATCTATCATACAAATCAGGCTGCCCCCACGCATGACGTACTGATCCAGTTTACGCTTTTCAGCGTCAGAAAATTTTAATGTTGGTTTTACCATGATCAATGCATTCAGGCCCGCAGGTATAACGGGAACACTATCCAGTGATACGATCCCGAAACGGAAGTTTTCACGCAGATACTGAATCAGTCCATATTCATGAAAATCCAGGGGTTCGCCATTGCCCATCAGATATCCCACAGCCGGCAATGTGTCTGTGATGAGTTTATCTATTACAGTGGCGAATTTATATTCCAGGAGGTTTTCTGCATTAACGTACAACTGTTCCGGTGACTGACCTTCACGGCTTCTCTGTACACCCTTTAACAGATCCACAGGCAGTACGCGATCTTTATATTTAACAATGGCAGCAGGAATTACAATGCGCTGACTTTGCTCCTCTCCTTTTTTTGACTGGGCTACCTGGGTCATAGGCTGGATACCCATTTTAGCGAGAGAATCCAATACACTGGCACGGCTGCTATCATCTCCACCTGCTACCGGGTCAACGAGGCGGTAATTTATATTTCCATCGGCGTACTCATTAAATTCCTGCAATAGTGCTTCTGTACTATTCCGGAGTTTCCGCAATCCTGATTTCAGATTTCCTTCCAATAAAATATCAATATTTACAGGTTCATGAATACGACCCAGCATATTTTTCACCGGCTTTGTGAGTGTATATCTTTTTTCGCTTGTCATATCGTAACGGATACTAACACGTGAAGCAATTATATTTATTAAAATAATAACAAACAGGAGGTAAAGCCAACTGAATCTTGAATTGAATAGTTTCTGCATACCCGCTTATCTTTTAAACAGGTTATTCCTGGTAAGAGTTAAAAAAAATGCTATCACACTGATGAAGTAAACCAGGTCACGGATAGTAATCACACCCCGGCTCATATTGCGATAATGAAAGTCAATACCGATCAAATCAATATAATAATCAGCTCCGGAAGGAAATGTGGAGATCCTGCTGATGGCGTGAAATCCCGTGTAAATTATAAAGCAGGCGAAACCGGCTGTTATAAATGCCACGATTGCATTCCCGGTAAAACTGCTGCAACAGAGGGATATGGAAGCAAATACCGCGGTCAGAAAGAATAATCCAATATAAGAAGCCATGGTAGCACCCAGGTCCATTCCTGATTGCGCAGCGAGATGCTGTACGGAGAAAAAATATATCCATGTGGGAAGAAGAGCGATCAGTATTACGAAGAGCGCGGCAAGGTATTTCCCATTCACTATCTGCCAGTATGTAAGTGGTCTGGACTGAAGTATTTCAAATGTTCCACCCCTGAATTCTTCAGAAAATGAACGCATGCTGATAGCAGGTATTAAAAGGAGAAGAACCCATGGCGCCAGATCGAAAAATTTTTCCAGGCTGGCATATCCGAAATCCAGAATGCTGGTATCAGGAAAAACAAATAGCAGGAGGCCGGTCAGGAGTAAAAAAACGAAAATCGCAATATAACCTGTCAAACTGCTGAAAAACTGTCGGAATTCCTTTTTGCAAACGGCCCACATAGACGCGAAAATAAAGATATAATTGTTTGCAGCGTCTATGACGGTTAAAATCATATATTCGCCACCATTTACCAAGCCTGTTATATAGCTGGGCCTGATTTAAAAATACCACTGCTACTTGCTTAAAAATTCCCGCTGCGGCGGGAATTTTATTTATTACATTACCGGATATCGTTGAACGTTCATCGTGGATTGATTGACGATATGCGAAATACAATTGAAGATTCAAAATAAGGTAATGCTTTAGACTTAGGCTTAATCAATTCCTTTAATTAACTGTCTTGTTATCATTTGATCACCATACAGTACCTGCAGCACATACATGCCCATTTGTAATCCGGAAGGTTCATTCATTTCTATATGATTAATTCCTTTGTATGCTGTCTGATGACTGCTCATCAACCTTCTTCCATATGCATCAAACAAACTTAACTGAATATTATTATCGTCCGGAACAGTCATATTGAATGAAATTGAATGATTGAAAGGATTAACCAGTCCGGAAATATTCAGTGCAATTACATTCGTACTCAGCATAATGATATTACTATAATTGTGATATTCATTATCCATGATCTCAATCCGGTAAAAGACATCTCCTGAAACAGGCACCACATCATTATAAACATAACTGTTACCCATACCCGGAGAAGCAGTTCCAGAAACGGTAGCCAGTGCATGAAAATGCGCTCCCGCATCATCACTTCTTTCTACGACATATACAATATTTCCCGTTTCATCCTGACTTATCCATTGTATGCGCGCCAGATTACCATCCTGTAACTGACCTTTTACTGAAATCCGTGTTGGAAGTGTAACCATACAGTTTACCGTACGAACAATTTTGGGAGAAGAAGTAATAAAATTACAGCCGGAGTTTGAAAGACTACCCGGAGTCGATGCAACGGTCAGGCGGTAAATTAAAGTTGTGTCAATATTGTTCAGGCGGAAATAACGGGTAACGGTGTATTCATAAAGACCGGTAAGAGCGTTAAAAACTGGAGTAGCCGATCCTGAAGGAGCATTTCCCAGGGTATCCGTACCCGGAGAAGTCCATGTAGCTCCGTTATCAATACTTTTTTGCAATAACCATTCAGTGTAGTTTGGAAAAAACGCACTTACTTTAAAACGCACTGTATCGTCAGATCCGCGGCAAAGCGTATCCGGTTTATTGGGTGTAAGTGAAATAGTCGGCGTGCAGGAAGCTACAGCGATATCATCCAGCACCCAGTCGTTACCACCTCCACCCGGTGCATTATTCCGTAAGAAGATGATCATACTGGTCTGAGTGGGGCCGGTTAAATAGGTAAATCCTTTTTGTATCCACTGTCCCGTATAGGGCATATCACCCGTCGTATAATAATCGTAGCCGTTCACATTAAATGTAAGATTGGGACGCACACCGGATGAATCACCAGGACCTGTCGGAATAAAACCGACACTGGCAGGACCTTTACCGTTTGAGTCGCAGGCACAATGAGAACAAATATTTCTCAACCAGGCCGAATATTGATAATAAGTATTCGGACATAAATTATTTATCGTATCCAGGAAAGCTATACTTGGTTTATAAGATGAATTTATGACCGCCATATAACCCCCAGTGCTGTTTACGGTATCGGCAGGCGGGTTGCCCAGTAATGGGTTGAGAGCTCCGGTATGGTCTCCGATAATATCCCAGACTCCGAAAACACGGTGCGAATACGCAAATCCCGGGATATTCGGATCCGGAATCGGCCAGGTATTCAGTGTGGTATAACCCGCCGCACCTGTACTGGTGTTATTTGAAATACAATAAAAATAGTCATTCGGTGAATTAGGCCCGAAGGGGATGTACGTGAAGTTGTTTGAAATTTTTGACGAAGGTCCCCTGTTTTTTGCTTTGCCTGAACCAAACGTACCACCAAACTCTGAAGTGATCGTATTGTTCGATGAATTCGGGCATATACTCAGATTTTTGGATATCATTACCGAGTCCACAGGAAAAGTTATGGAGGTAATGGAAGGAGCACCGAATGGGTAGTAGGAAATGGTTCCTCCACCCAGATTCACTGAGGTACCATAGCCACCTGATACCTGTACACGAAATGTGGCTACCATAATACAGGTAGCGCCAAAAAAGGAAGGTTTATCATTATAAGCAATACGGCCCCTTCTAAAGGCAGTAGCAATGGGAGCATTTTTAAAGCCAAGATTAATTCTAACGTTGGTTCCGCCCGTTATGCCACCGTCGTCATCCCCATTCACATCGGTAAAGGTTTTGTACACATGACCTTCGTTTGTTAAGATGGCCAGTGATCCTGCTATATAAGTAGTATTAGCTGGAACAATATCGAAATAGGCGCAGCTGTCAGCATAATCATTTACCCCACTCCCACCCACAACAAAAGTAGCCCTCACTTCAAGAATATCACCGGGTTCTATGGTACCTCCGGTGGCCCCTTTAGTCAGGTTGACATAACTCTTACCGTAGTCAATTTTAAGCTGGGATTTGGCCGAAAGGGCGCAAAATGCGGAGAATAGTGAGCTTAATATTAGCCGCGAAAATAGATTTCTGCGATTATAGGTTTTCATTGGTTCGGACTTTTCTGCGTGATCTGATCACCAGAATCGGATTAGACTGCTATAAAAGTAGCAACCGATCAAACCAAATCAAATAGTAAATGTACTTCGTAAAGTTAAGTAGCTGGTTATCAGCGTATAATACCAGGAATTACAGGCTTAAGTTTTAACCTATTAAAATTAAAATACTGATAACTAATCCTTTATGAAAAAAGATTTTGAAGAAATATTTTCGATTATTCGATCATTTGTGGCGATAAGAAGGTCGTAACAGACGTTATACTACAATTAATCTAATCGAAATTGAGTGATCGAAGTTAAATGTCCACACTCCCACACTCCCACACTCCCACACTCCCACACTCCCATACTCCCATACTTTCTTAAGTTTCATACCGCAAAACTTTCCCCACAGGCGCAGGTTCTGCTGGCGTTGGGATTATTAAAATAAAAGCCTTTGCCATTTAATCCTTCTGAAAATTCGAGGGTAGTATTAACGAGATATAAAAAACTTTTCAGGTCCGTGACGACTTTCACCCCATTGTCCTCAAATTCCTGATCCATTGGTTTCTTCTGATTATCGAAATCCATTTTGTAACTAAGACCAGAACAACCACCTCCTATAACTGATACCCGCAGGAATAAACCTGATTTATCCGTGATGGGCGATTCTTCCATCAGCTTCTGTACTTTTTCCTTTGCTTTATCTGAAACGAAAATCATATCATTATTTTTTTAACACCCTCAAAGTTACCCTTTTAATCCCTAAAGCTTAAGGCTTAAAGCCTAAAGCTCAAAGCTTAAAGCCTAAAGCTGAAAGTCGAGAGTTATTTTAATAGATAAGCTCCCTCTAGTAATAACGTAAGGAAGGTTGAATAGTTTTTAGTTTAAATTGTAAAATAAATTCAACAATTAATATTAATCTTGGCCTTAAGCCTTTGGCTTAAAGCATTCAGCTTAAATTATAAAATGCATAAACTTGAACATATCGGGATTGCAGTAAAAAGTCTTTCACATTCCATACCCCTGTTCGAATCCCTGCTGAATACAAATTGTTACAAAAAAGAGGAAGTTGAATCAGAAGGGGTCATTACCGCTTTTTTTTCTTTGGGCGATCAGAAAATTGAGTTACTGGAAAGTACGGATCCCGATGGCATTATAGAAAAATTTATAAAAAAAAGAGGCGAAGGAGTTCATCATATCGCATTTACAGTAAACGATATTGAAGCTGAAATGAAAAGGCTGACTGAAGCCGGTTTTGTTTTGCTAAATGATAAACCCAGGCCAGGGGCAGATAATAAACTGGTTTGTTTTTTACATCCGGCAAAGACCAATAGCGTATTAATAGAACTGTGTATGGAAAAACCGTAGAACTAAAAAAATCCGTTTCAATTATTCTTCCGTTTCTATCTTATTCAATCCCAGTTTTTCCATAGCGAGCTGTGCAGCAATCTGGCTGGCGTCTTTTTTATTGTACGCACGTCCCTGGGAAATCAATTCGCCGTTCACTACGGCGCCAACCGTAAAAAGCCGGCGGCCTCCTTCCATATGTTCGTCGAGCGTTTCAAACTCCAGGTTCTTACCATTCTTATTTGCCCAACCGTATAATTTATTTTTGTGATTGATCTCGAGGTTTTCGAGATCTTCCATGAAAAGGTAAGGCTGAATGATCCTTTCCATAACCCATTGTCTTGTTTTATCATATCCTTTATCAAGATAAATGGCGCCTACAACAGCTTCCAGAGTATTCCCAAAAATCTGGCTCATTTTAAGAGATCCATCGAACTTATTGAAATAAGAAATTTTTCTCAGACCCATTTTAACTGCTATATCGTTCAGCTGAACACGGTTCACCATTTTGCTTCGCATCTCCGTAAGAAACCCTTCTTCTTTATAAGGATATTTCTTGAAAAGAAAATCTGCAATGATGGCACTTAGAATCGCATCTCCAAGATACTCCAGTCTTTCATTATTCTGGTCTGA
>JABDDT010000110.1:6089-6369 GCA_013287475.1 Bacteroidota bacterium | reverse complement strand
AAACGGCAGTGGATCAACCGGAGCTATAACCAGTTATACGTGGACACAGATTTCCGGCCCGAATGCCTCTGTTATTAATGTACCTACTGCAGTAACAACAACAGTAAGTGGCCTCATTCAGGGCGCATATGTATACCAGTTATCTGTAAATGGTGGAATAAGTTTATCCCAGACAACCATTACAGTTACAACCGGTACCAATTATACAATTTTCACAACCCAGACCACAACATTACCTACGGGTAATGATGGCAAATCGATTGAGGTGGGAGTAAAATTC
>JABDDT010000110.1:0-6079 GCA_013287475.1 Bacteroidota bacterium | reverse complement strand
TGACCGAAAGTTGAAATATATAGGTTCCCTGTATTAATCCGGTTACTGTTGTTGTAACAGTAGCAGGTGTGGTAATAACAGATGTATTGGGACCAGAAACCTGTGTCCAGGCATAACTGGTTATGGCTCCGGTTGACCCACTTCCGTTTAATGTAACAGAAGACGAAGGTAAAGTCACAGTCTGATTGCTGCCTGCATTGGCTGTAGGGGGGTGGTGCGGGATTTACAGTAAGCGAATCAATAGCTGTACTGACGCCTCCGTTAACTGACAATTGAAATACATAAATACCCTGAATCAATCCTGTAACGGTTGTCAATACTGAATCCGGGAAAGTAATACTGGGTGTATTTGGACCTGAGATTAAGGTCCAGACATAACTTGTAATGATGCCTATGGAACCATTGCCATTGAGCGTAGCAGTAGAAACAGGAAGAGTAATCGATTGTCTTACGCCAGCATTCGCCACAGGTGGGGGAACCGGATTCACAGTGATCGTAGTCTGGGAGGTACTGGTGCCTCCGTTTAATGACAACTGAAATACATATGTTCCCTGTATCAGTCCGGTGACGGTTGTGGAAACGGTTGTAGGTGTCGTTATGGTTGGCGTATTGGGACCCGATACTAACGTCCATGCATAACTGCTGATAGTACCGGTTGACCCGTTTCCGTTCAGTGTTACTGTCGAAGTGGGAAGCGTGATCGTCTGGTTTGCTCCTGCATTGGCAGTCGGTGCCGGCGGAGTGGACGAGAATATCGCATCGACCCAGTAATTGCTTTTCTGAGATGCAGTGGATGGGAATGCAGGCGTACCTGTATATGCATATACACCATTCACTCCGTCCGTTCCGCTCGCCAGCGCGGTGATGGGACCATCCACCAGCGCAGTTGTGAAGTAATTGTTCGTGCTGATATAATTTCCGGCACTGCTGAAATATGCAGCCACATAGGTAGTGTTGGCTGCAATTGCCACCGGAGCAGTAAACAGTACCTGCTGCCAGCCGGTAGCAGTTTCACCCGTAAACACAGCCTGCGCCAGTCTTGTTCCGGTGGATGAATAAAGTTCGCCGGTATGCGTGCCTGCATTGCCTGTCGTTTTATAAAAACGCACACCTGTAATAAAGCCGGCAATAGTTGTACGGAATTTAACCCCCAGTTCCAATGCCTGTCCGTCGTTCTCAGTAGATCCGGTTGGCGTCTGTGTAGTGAATATAGTCGTCGTAGTTACTGCAGGAACAACGTTAATGGTTGTCTGAGAAACACTCACTCCCCCATTGACCGAAAGTTGAAATATATAGGTTCCCTGTATTAATCCGGTTACTGTTGTTGTTACTGCATTCGGACTCGTAATGCTGGGAGTATTAGGGCCTGAAACTAAACTCCATGTATAAAGTGTAATAACCCCGGTTGAAGCACTTCCGTTCAATGTAGCAGAAGACGAAGGTAAAGTCACTGTCTGATTGCTGCCTGCATTGGCTGTAGGGGGCGGAGCAGGATTTACTATTACTGTATCATTCGCGCTACTGACACCACCATTGACAGATAATTGAAATACATATTGACCCTGAATCAGTCCTGTAACGGTTGTAGCGGCACTTGTGGGTGAAGTAATGACCGGTGTGTTTGGTCCGGACACAAATGACCATGCATAACTTGTGATGGTGCCGGTTGAACCATTACCATTCAATGTAACTATTGAAGTAGGTAGTGTAATGGTTTGTTTTGGTCCTGCATTCGCTGTGGGGGGCGGAACCGGATTCACAGTGATCGTAGTCTGGGATGTACTGGTGCCTCCGTTTAATGACAACTGAAATATATATGTTCCCTGTATCAGTCCGGTGACGGTTGTGGAAATAGTAGTTGGTGTCGTTATAGTTGGCGTATTGGGGCCCGATACTAACGTCCATGCATAACTGGTAATATTCCCTGTGGAATTATTTCCATTTAACGTTACGGTCGATGTGGGCAATGTAATTGTCTGGTTTGCTCCGGCATTGGCTAACAATGTATTATTGTAAATCAGGTCCACCCAATAATTACTCTGCTGGTTTGAATTCGTTGGATATGCTGCGGTGTTAGAATATTTATATACACCATTGTTACCATCCGTTCCATCCTGCAAACCAGTCAGAGGTCCGTTCACAGCAGCCAGCGTGAAGAAACCATTGGTCGAATTGTAATACCCTCCGGAACTGAGATATGCAGCAACATATGTCTGACCGCCATTAATGGAAACAGGTGTGGTAAAATTTACCTGCTGCCAGCCTGTGGAAGTTTCTCCTGTAAACACAGCTGAAGCCAGCAATGTACCGGACGTATTATATAATAAACCCGTATGTGTTCCTCCATTACCGCTTGCTTTATAAAAGCGTATACCCGATACTGTTCCATTCGCAGATGCACGGAATTTCATTCCCAACACTATGCCTCCGGTATTATCAGTTTGGGCAGCTCCAGTTGGAGTGGCTAAACCAAGCACCGTACATGGACAAATGGATGATCCACCAACTGCAATAATTATAGTAATCTTTGGTGAAGAAGCTGTTGCTGTATAGTTTCCGGAATCATCTATTCCACGGGCAAGAATGGTATAAGTTCCATTTCCCGGCGGTGCCCACGAATATGTCCAGCTGTTTGTTCCTGTGGCTGCTGACCAGGTAACTCCCCCGTCGAATGAAAGTTCAACACCAGCGACCTGGTTAGCGTCCGTTGCTGTTCCTGAAATTGTAAGTGGTGTGACTGCATTAATGGTAGCACCATTTGCAGGAGAAGTAATAGTTGTCACCGGCGGCGTTACATCTGTAGAAGCTGTTGCAGCTACAAGTCCGGTTTGTAATGTACCTGGCTGTACACCCATATCAGCAAAAAGGTTGATGGTTGCCTGTTGCTGGGACTGATTTGCCGGATTACTACCTCTGTCGTGGTTGGCATCCAAACCCCATGACCATTGACAACTTCCGGTTCCAAAAACCAGCCCGCCGAAACTCGATTTATAAAACGATAACTTATTTACCCGGGATTGATCTGATACAGTATAAGACAAAGTTATCCTGCCTGGTGGAAGGCTGGCCGGGTATTGTTCCCAGTCCCATTCGTAACCCAGAGTTCCCGTAGTCAGGGTAGCCACCTGGCCTGTCCCAAGGGAAGTAAGTGGAGAATTTCTCCAGAAGCGCAAGTTTTTGTAAGTAGCAGGCACTTCCACATTGTCGGTAATACCGTCCCAACTGATTTCACCGCTCAATGCATTTTCCGGCTTACAAGCATCAGTTACTCCGGGATAGGAAATAGGACATCCATCCCTCCAAAGTCCGGTCCATATAGGAGAAGGATCACACTTACCGCCGCATGGATTTTCAGCAGCTGTTGCAAGCGCTCCTTCTTTATAACAAACCATTGTGCGATAAGGAGTATTTGTACCATCAATACTGTTTTCCCATCTGGTTTTCCAATAAATTTCATTGCCGCTGAAAAACGCCAGGTTTTTTCCGGCGGCACGCATGGCTTCCACACTATTGCGTACTTCCGCAGACCAGTATTCATCATGACCAACAGATAGAAAAGTTTTATGATTGAGTAAAAGATTAATGTTATTCGCATTGTTACGGGCGATATCCAAATCGGTTGTATAACTTAAATCATATCCGTTATGCTCGAGGAAACGGATCATCGGGTATTCAGCATTCATAAACCAGTCCTGCGCAATTCCACCTCCGCCTCCCCCACTTCTTGTAATGAAAGGACGATTATAACTAACTTTTTTACCATGATTGAATGTTAACCCGGGCCCAATATAAAGACTGTATCCGCCGTAACCATTATAAGCCTGCCAGGTAGCATCTGAAGTTTTAAAAATCACAGCAGAAGTACTTGCGTCATCTCGTACTATAAAAGCGATATGACTTGAGCCTCCTCCTCCCGCGGCAGACCTTGTTAATTTAGCTACATAAATTCCTGAAACAGCCGTGGGAGGAACAGCCCAGCTTGCGGTTGTAGTCCATGCGCCACAATCCGTAAGTCCGGTTGTATTATCAAAAGCACAGGCGGCCTGTGTGATTCCTGTAAATGCTGTTCCCAGGTCAGCCATAAGACGCGCGCCATTGCCCTGGTAATATCCAATCCGATATATTTTAATGCCGAAAGTTTTATCAGTTCCGGATGTAACAGTGATTTTAAAACCAATGGTCGATCCTTTATTAACACTGATATCAGTACCGAAACCAAGTATCGATTGATCGCCAAATGTTCCGTCACTATTCACCGGCAAATCCCATTGGGACGAAGGCACTCCTGCATTTAAATTTTCTGTTACGATGGCATTCTGTGAGAAGGAAAAATTGAATGCATACACTGCCAATAGGAATAAAAAGACATGCTTCTTTATTCCATTGGAATAATGGTTTAGGGTTTTGGGCATATATGTAGGGCTAAGGTTTAGTACAAATCGTTCTTCAAGGACTTGTTAGAGTATTCCGGCAGGATCTGGATAGGACGATAAAATGGAAATGGACTCTAATGAACTATCAATCGGGGAAAATCGGGGATTGAGTGTCTCTACGGTAACACTCAAATTAAACACACTACAAATAAATAACTATTTATTGGTAGCTCGTAAAATCTCTTAATATTTTTTTTCAAAAAATTAAAATGGCCTCAAAATGAAGGCCAATCTTAAAATAACTGCTGGTATTTTATAAACCATTTCTAAACTTTAATCGCTATTTCTCTACTTTCCGAAGCCTTAAAAACGTAAGAATATAGTACAACTGCTCCGGGCTTAATTTTGAAGCAACTGAATGATTTCTCGGATCTCCCTTGATATACATAGCGTTATAATTGTCAATTTGTGTTTTAGTGAAATTGGGTACACTATCCTTTCCCTTTTTATAAATTCCATGACAACCTGCACAATCCACTTTGTAAAGTATTTTTCCCTTTTCAAACCAGTCGATCGCATTTGCACGGGCCTGAGGTCCATAATGAGATGGTATATCATATTCCACTTTTTTCTTGGTGGTACATTGAGTAAAAAACAGAATTAATAAAACCACCCATTTAACGAGCCAGTATTTCATTCAATAACTATTTAACGCAGCAAGAAATCGTACAGGTTCATCCGGAGTCAATATTATTTTTTCATCATTGACTGTTCTTATCAGAACTGCCCTGTCTTTCCTTGTTGCATACCAGATCATATTTCCAATACGGTAATTCATGAATCTTCCATAATATCCAAACAAACCTCCTACGCCCATAGTTCTGAGCGACCAGGAAATCATTTCTTTATCAACCGATTCTGCACTAACAATATTATTCCTGGGAATATGAATGCTTTTAACGAGCCGATGAATAATGAGTTCTTCATTTGAAATCTTATAATCAAGTGGCATGTACAGATAAGCCATAAAATAAATGAGGGAAAGCAGGACAACTAAAAAATATTTAACCGCCCCGGAACTTTCCCAATGGGAAAACTGTACAGCAATGATAATAACAAAAAGTATAGCGACCCCTATTGTTATAAGATATGCATTTATATCCAGCGAGGTTTTAAAAGTTTTCATGACGTCTTAACATGGGTAAGTGATTGGAGGATTTTTGCACCCTGTGCATAATAAATACCAGGTGATTTGGGTTTTGATACGCGGATAACTAAAGGGTTGTCATATGGTATTTCAATTAAACGACCTAATTTCATGTGCCGGGCAATAGTTCTGAAAAACAACCTATCGTGAAACAATTCATTCTCCTATTGATTTTATGGTTTTGTTGCAGTCAAATTCTGGCGCAGAATTCACCAGAACAGAAAAAGGACAGCCTGCCTTCTTCAGAAAATAAAAAGGACAGTCTTTCGGGATTTGACCGTTTCAATAAAAAAGCAGAACACCTGTTTAAAATTTTACCAGTTCCCATATATTCTTATTCACCTGAAGCGGGGAATATATACGGACTGGCCAAGTTTAACGTTTCTAAAAAAGATACTATTTCCAAGCCATCCAAATTATCAGAAGTATTTACTGCATCATCTTTAGGCAGGATTAATGCTTCCATATCTACACAACTTGTTTTTGATGAAGACAAATA
>JABDDT010000109.1 GCA_013287475.1 Bacteroidota bacterium | reverse complement strand
GCAGGCCATCCATGATGAGTTTCATGGTTGTTAAAGCATGATTTAATAAGTTTGGTCCAAGGCTTAGTCTTGCAACTCCTATCTTTTCCAATCTTTCCAGGTCCGAAACGGGTTTGGAAAGCAATACATTGACAGGCATTCCCACTGCCGAAATAATATGAGAGATTTCATCGTAATTGTTTAAAACAATAGGATAAAAACAATCTGCGCCTGCTGCTTTAAAAGCCAGACCCCTTTTTATTGCTTTTTCCATTGCATTTTCCTGGATCTTTTGTAAGAAGATATCTGTACGCGCATTTATGACAATAGGAACTCCGTATTGAATTCCTACCTCACGTATCCCTTCAATCTTGCGGCACTGTTCATCAATAGTAAATAATCCCTGATGATCAGCGTGTGAATCCTCAATGTTTATTCCAATCGCGCCATTTTCAATCAGCATTCGTATATTTTCCTTCAATTGTACTATGGAATCTGCGAATCCACGCTCTATATCCACGGTAACCGGTAAGGAAACCGCCGAAGTTATCTGGCGTACAACTTTCAGCAACTGATCAAATGGAATCTTTTCTCCGTCTAAATATCCATTAGAAAGGGCAGTTGCAACACTAGCTGTCGCTACCGACTTATAGCCCACCTGTTCAAGCAACCTGGCACCAAGTGAATCCCAGATATTAGGCAATACCAAAAGTTTTCCGGAAAGATGCTGCTTTCTGAAGAGTTCGGCTTTAACGGTTTGCGATTCCTGTACAATCATACCGCTTCCTATTTTGATATAAAAAAACAAAGATAAATCATAACCTTAGGTTAAAATGATTGAACAATTCCAATACGACCCTAAAAGATAATAAATTAAAATTTCAAACAACCTACTTGAACTACAGACTGCTGATTTCACTTCTATTATTATCCGGCACAAAAGCATTTACACAAAATAACAACAAGGAAAATGATCCGATATTATATCATGTCGGTTATCAGAACATCATAACAACAGATTCAGGCCGGACTTACAAACCCGCAATATCCAAATCAGATAAATTCTACTACCGGCCAGTTGAAATCGATATATGGTACCCCGCAATAAATATTGAGAATAAACTTCCCATTCCCTACGGTGAATTCCTGAACCTTTTGGAACAAAGATCAAACAGGTTTCAGAATGATACTGTTTATAAAAGCCTCACAACAGAATTAGTACAATACTTATATATCAATTTACATATCGGAGACACTTCAAAACTTACCCATCTGAAGACATCCAGTTATCAAAACGCTGCCGCCATCCAGAAGCGCTTTCCACTAATCTTATATATGTCGGCTTATAACGGAATGAGTTATGAAAACCTGAATCTTTTTGAATGGCTTGCTGGTCATGGTTATGTTGTTGCCTGCATTACATCGGTCGGACGATATCCTGGTAATATGAGTACAAAATCCGCCGATCTCCTTGAACAGGTTTATGATGGCTACTTTACTTTGAATTTACTAAAAACGAGGGTGGATGTTGATTCAACAAAAATCGGTTCAATTGGATATAACTGGGGCGGACTGGCTGCATTGATTCTGGCAATGAAGTTCATGGATATACAAGCTTTATTATCTCTCGACGGATCAGAAATGCATTATTATGGTGAATCAACAGATGAAGACAAGGACTTTTCCGAATTAAAGAATTCATCCTTCTTTCAAATCAATAAAATTAAGATACCATATGCTTATTTTGAAAGTGGGTTTAAACAAAAAGATCGGGATGTGGATTCAATCTTCAATATTCATACATTAACGAATAATCAGGAATTGTATATTCATTTTTCAAAAGCTACTCATGAAGATTTTTCCTGTCTTCCTTCCCTGGCATATGAAAAAACGAATTTAACGAATAGCAGTGCGATTTTTTACAAACAGGTAAATGAGTTAACACTTGGATATTTTGATAAATATCTAAAAAATCAAAACAAGCTGTTATCACAACAGATATCTGCCATTTACCAGCAAAATATAGGGGATTCTGTATATCCTGCGGTAGACCAAAATAAAAAGATCGCATTTACTATTAAGGGAAGAATTGTAGACAAAGAAAAAAATGAAGTTTTATCATATGTCAATATTGGAATTCCGAATAAAAATACCGGAACTGTTTCCCAAAAGGATGGGAGTTTTCAGCTAGATATAAATCAGGGTCAGATGTCAGATAGCCTTAAATTTTCTATGGCGGGATACATGAGCCAGGTTATTTCCATTTCGGATTTAAGAGATCAAAAGAAATCTAATGTTATTTTCCTGAATGAAAGTTTTTCTGAATTAAAAGAGGTAATTATTTCAAAAAAAGTATCAGGTTTAAAAACAAAAGGCAATACTACTACTTCAAAATTTGTAAGTATTGGCCTGCCTTTAAAATTCCTGGGAACAGAAATCGGTGTTAAAATCAAGCTTGGAAAAAATCCTGTGATTTTAAAAAGATTCTCATTCAATATATCAGATAACCGACTGGATACGGCTGTTTTCAGAATGAATATTTATAATTTAAAAAGCGGAGCGCCATTTGAAAATATCTTGCAGAGGAATGTAATTGTCCCCGTTGGAAAACAAAAAGGGTTATACACGGTAAATCTGATCCCGTATAAATTGGAAATGAAAGGAGATATAATTTTATCCCTTGAATGGATAGAGGGTTCATATTCAGGAGCAGGAAACGGAGCAATTTTTTTATCTGCCAGCTTTCTGAGTTCAGCAACCTGGCACCGGATTACAAGTCAGGGAGAATGGAAAAAAGCCACAGGATTAGGAGTGGGTTTAAATATGGAAGTTCAGGAAATTTCAGTTCAATAAACTTGGAGTATTTCTCAATATTTCAATAAAGAACCTTAAATTGAATTATGAAAAATATCCACCTGTTTTTAATTTCAGTTATTATTTGCCTGGGATCCTGTTATACTCCAACGGCCAATCTTTACCAGTCTGAAAAAACAAAAGGGGTGGATTTTAAAAAATTATAAAACTTACGCCTGGCTACATACCAATGATACAGCTTATACCAAACTGGCCAGCAAACAAAAAGTAGAAAGCGCCTTATCTGCAGCTGTAATACAACAACTAAGCAAACGGGGAATGGTGTTGGATACCGTAAAACCTGATTGTTTATTCACTTATACACTTGTCCTGAACAAAACCTATGAGGTGGGACAGGAACCACCACCGGTTTATGCACCACAATCAAATGCCGGAGCTCTTCCCGGTCAATACAATATGTATTATTATGTCCCAAACTCCACTGCTTATTACAATCCGGATCTTTATCAGGGAAGTATGAAAGTCACTACTTTCCGTGATGGTTCACTGGTAATAGACATGATTGATACAAAAGAGAATAAAATTATCTGGCGCAGCAGTGCCCAGGGCAAGGTCAATGAAAAAGACAGGCAGGGTATCCGCCCTACTATTGACCAGGTTGTGCCAGCGATGTTCAAAAAATTCCCAATTAAATGATATAACGGAATATTTGGCATTAATCAATTAAACCAAAGTTTTCATTTGCAGTTTTTGCAGATATCGGGTATACCTTCCTTTCAAATTGCAAAAAAGGGGCTCTTCCTCCATTCCTGACCCAGCTCCCGGCAGTCTTTACCAATACTGATTCACCAGGCCCGCGGATCAATTATGATTCGTTTTCCTCATGAAATAGATTTGATATCAGAAAGCAGTTCGATATTATTTCTGACATCAAATAGCTCAATCATGAAAAACGGAACCACACAAATCGTACTAATCGGAGGAGGATATGCTTCCGTATGGGCCTACCGGGCGATAGTAAATGAACTACTGATTGAAATGATAGCGGGAAAGGTTCAGATCAGGATAATATGCCCTGATGATTTTCATTTCTTTCATGGCTGGACTGCTGAAAGCCTAATGGGTATCGTTGGGGATCATAACAGGATGAGTCCTTTGTCTGAAGTTTTTAAAAATGCTGAAATAATCAAAGGAAGAGTTGTTCATATAAATACCCGCTGCCGGAATGTACGGGTGGATTTGAACAATGGAACCAGAAGTATCGTTCCTTACGACCAGATATTATTAGGAATGGGATCTGCAGATTCCGATTCTATAGTAGGACTGTCTGAATACGCTTATCAGCTCAAATCCCAAAATGCATATGATCAAACAAAATCAAGAATTAATAACCTCATAAGGCAGGCAGCAGAATCAGACTGTCAGACAGCTCGAAAGCTTCTCCGCTTTGTAATAGCAGGATGCGGATTCACCGGAGTTGAAGTGGCAGCCAACCTGGCTGAATTTATTCATGCTTTGAAAAAACAATATCCCAGCCTTTGTAATATACGTCCATCCATTTATTTAATAAATAGTAAAGAAGAACTATTGCCTGGCCTGGGTAGAAATTTCAGACGCATTCGACAGTATGCGGATAAGACATTGTTACAGTATGGAATTAAAGTACTGAACCAATTGAAAATTAACAGGATATCTGATAAGGGGGCTTATCTGAGTGATGGCAGTTTTATAGAAAGTGAAATGATTATTTCAACCATTGGTCAAACCCGTCTGGTTTTAGACGGAACTGAAAATATGGAAAGGGATTCAGAAAAAAGAATAATCACAAATTCTTTTCTCCAGGTAAATCATCATCGTGGCATTTGGGGTGCAGGAGATTCAGTTCAGGTTATGCATCCCGGAACTATGAGTCCCTGTCCTTCGAATGCTCTATGGGCTATCAAACAGGGTGAACACGCAGGAAAAAATATAGCAAGAGCCGTTCTGAATCAGTCTTTAAAACCTTTTACATATAAGGGACTTGGGCAATGCGCCAGTCTTGGTATCGGTAAGGGCATAGGAGAACTACATGGTATTCAGTTTACAGGATGGCTTGCATGGATCATACGTTGGTTTTTCTTTCAGTATTTCATGCCTTCTAAAAAAGTAATGTGGCGTGAAATTTCGGATTGGTTCTATTTATTTATTTCGGGTAAAAGAAAATATGTAAACATACCTGAGAATGAAATCGGGATAATCAGTAAAATATCTATTAACCTCTTAAAACCTCTTTATGAAAATTAATAAATTCAATAATAAAGTCTGCCTGATAACAGGAGCTTCCAGCGGAATCGGCGCAGCGCTGGCCCAATCTTTAAATGGCATGGGCGCCACCCTGATTTTATCTGCAAGAAACAGAGAAAACCTGGAAAGTGTTAAAGCAAATTGCAGGAATCCTGAAAAAATCGCCATTCTGGAATGTGATATGGAAGAAACAGAAAGCCTTCCCGTTTTTGTTTTTAAAGCATGGAATTTATTTAATGGGATCGACTATGTTTTTTTAAATGCAGGTATGGCTGTTCGGGATATGATCATTAACACTGATCTTGCAATGGTACAGAAAGTAATGAACATAAACTTTATTAGTAATGTGGTTTTAAGCAGGGAGTTGTTAATCTGTATGCGTTCAAGAAAACAAGGTTGTTTTGTCGTTACCAGCAGCTTAAGCGGAAAATTCGGCATTCCAAAACTGGGGGTTTACTCCGCTTCAAAGCATGCGTTACATGGATTCTTCGAATCATTGCGGGCCGAATATGAATGTGACGGTATTAAAGTTACAATGGTCACTGCCGGACTGGTTAGAACAAATATCACCCTGAATGCATTGAAAGGAGATGGGACCCTATATGGAAAAATGCAGGATTCTATTGCTGCCGGCATTTCGCCCGAAGCCTGCGCCCGGGGGATCATTAAAGCTGTTGCTAAAGGCAAATATGAAGTCCTGGTGGGAGCCATTGAAAAATATAGTGTATTGATCAAAAGATTCTTCCCGGGATTACTCAGAATGGCCATAACTAAACACCCGATGAAAAAACTGAAGTATGCCGGGCTTTTGCCCAACCCTTTAAACCCGTTTACGTATTCATTTAAAAGGACCAGTTAAGAAAGATTGAATGATTCAAAACAGATTCTTCCGGAACGTTTCGTTTAATACTTTTCAATTAATTATTAACCAGATATTCGGGCTTGCTATTTTTTACGGGCTTTCAAAAGGTCTGGATAAAAATATATTCGGACAGATCAATTGGTCTCTTGCAGTCCTGCTGACTTTATTTGGGGTTTTAACTTTTGGTATTGACCAGGTTATGGTAAAGAAAATTGCGGCGGGATATAACAGACAGAATGTATTCGCCGCATATTTGTTTCATGTAATTTTCAGTGGAGGAGTTTTTTATTGCACTCTTATCTTATTTTATTTAATCTTCCCCAATTATATATCAGAACAAACACTTCTTTTATTTATTGGTCTTGGCAAGCTATGTATCTTTCTTTCCACCCCCTTTAAACAATTAGCCGCAGAATTGGAAAAATTCAGGGAGCTTTTCCTGATGTCTATAATTTCGAACATTGTCCGGGGTTTGGCGGTCATCGTTTT
>JABDDT010000108.1 GCA_013287475.1 Bacteroidota bacterium | reverse complement strand
AAGATATATTCCTTCGTCAATATAACCGGTCTGGCGATCGGCCTCGCCAGTTTCATACTGATCGCATTGTATGTGATGGATGAATGGAGTTATGATAAGTACAATGACAAAGCAGACCGCATATATCGCATCAATTCCGATATACGATTCGGTGGTGGAGACCTGCATCTGCCAGTGACCTCTGATATGATGGGACAGCTTCTGAAAAAGGATTGCCCGGTGATCGAGCAGTACACCAGGCTTTACGCCTCCGATGGAAGCAAGCTGATCAGAAAAAATAAGGATTTTATCGAAGAAGACAAAGTGGCCAGTGTGGATTCCAATTTCTTCGAGGTATTCACCCTGCCTGCTCTATCAGGAAATACCCGCACGGCCCTCAACGAACCCAATACCGTTGTCATCAGCGAATCCGCTGCAAAAAAATATTTTGGCACTTCAGAGGTGATGGGGAAGACCATCGAAATAAAGGCTGATAAAAAACCTTTCTATAAGATAACAGCTGTGATTCGGGATATGCCAGGTAATTCCCATTTCCATTTCGATTTTATGTTTTCGATGAAGAATGTTGATTATCACTGGGGCGACCTGACCAGTCATAATTTCCATACTTATCTTTTATTAAAAAAAGGCGCCGACTACAAACAGCTTGAAAGGAATTTCGATCAGTATATTGACAAATACGTGTTCCCCTTCATCCGCAACATTATTAAGATTAAGAGTTTGGATGATTTCAAAAAATCCAACATACTGAAGTATACGCTGATTCCATTGACACAGATCCATTTGTATTCTGACCGTTCGTTCGAACTGAGCCCAAGTGGCAATATTCAATATATTTATATTTTTTCCGCCGTAGCGATTTTCATTCTTCTGATCGCCTGCATCAATTTCATGAACCTGACCACTGCGCGTTCTGCCATCCGCGCCAAAGAAGTGGGCATTCGCAAAGTGCTGGGTACGGAAAGAAAATATCTCATTTTCCAGTTTCTCACCGAATCAACGCTGATGGCCGTGCTGTCCTTTATACTTGCCGTAATCATTTCCTACCTGGTGTTACCGATGTTTAATAATATAGCGGATAAGTCCATACGTCTGGCCAGCCTGTTCTCACCCATCATTCTGCCTGTGTTAATTCTATTGCCCATCGCAGTGGGATTACTCGCAGGAAGTTATCCGGCATTTTTCCTTTCTGCATTTCGTCCGATTGAAGTACTGAAAGGAAAACTGAAACTGGGAAGTAATAGTGCTGGTCTGAGAAGTGTGCTGGTTGTTTTCCAGTTTTCCACTTCCATCATATTGATCGTAGGTACCCTGGTGATTTATAAACAACTCAATTTTATACAGTCAAAGGACCTGGGTTATAATAAGGATGAGGTTTTGACGATTGAAAACACGTCTACATTGGGCGACCAGGCAAAAGCTTTTAAAAACAGCGTATTGCAGATGACCGGCGTTCAATCGGGCACACTGAGCAGCTACCTGCCGGTTTCCAATTCCTCCCGCAGCGATAACTCTTTTTTCAAAGATGCGACCCTTGATGGGAAAGACGGTCTGGATATGCAAAACTGGCGTGTCGATTACGATTATTTTAAGACCCTCGGCATGCATGTTATTAAAGGCAGGGAGTTCTCGCCTGATTTTGGAGGCGATTCTTCCGCTGTTATCATCAACGAAACAACAGCCGGATTTTTAGGATATGCAGATCCGATCGGAAAAAAAATATACAAGATTGGTGACAATAATAAACCGGTGGCTTATACGATTATTGGCGTTGTGAAAAATTTCAATTTTGAATCCCTGAAACAAACGATCGGACCTTTGAGTTTTTTCCTCGGTGGCAGAAATGGAATGGCTTCTTTTAAAGTGAAAACAGCCGATATCACCGGTCTTGTGAAAAGGATTGAACATTTATGGAAAGATATGAACCCCGGTATGCCTTTCCAATATGCATTTCTGGATGATTCTTTTAATGAAATGTATAAGTCAGAACAGCGTGTCGGAAAAATCGCCCTGATCTTTTCCACACTGGCGATACTGATCGCCTGTCTCGGTTTATTCGGCCTCGCCACATTCATCTCAGAACAACGAACAAAAGAAATCGGTATCCGGAAAGTTTTAGGAGCCAGCGTGGAAGGCATTGTACGCTTACTCTCCAAAGATTTCTTAAGACTGGTCGGTATTTCCTTTGTGATTGCTGCTCCCCTCTCCTGGTGGATCATGAACAGCTGGCTGAAAGATTTCGCCTACCGCATCCCCCTGGAGTGGTGGATTATTGGGCTGGCAGGTTTTATTGCATTGCTCATTGCGCTGACAACTGTGAGCTTTCAGGCGATCAAAGCGGCGATAGCGAATCCGGTTAACAGCTTGCGCTCTGAGTAGGGTTGACTGTTGACTGTTGACCGTTGACCGTATTAAGTTTTCCACTCTTATACTCCTATACTCTTATACTCCTATACTTACCTAAATTGTAGTATGAAGGTTTTTACCGTATTCGCTTTTTTACTTGCAATCAATTTACCTGCTGATTCCCAGCAAATGGATATGGAATCCTATAATCCAAAATCAACGCTGGTAGTAAAAGAGCATTTAATTAAAAAAGCAAAATATCCCTTCGTAGATATTCATAATCATCAATGGGATATGCCGAACCAGGATTTAAAACCACTTTTGGCGGATATGAATTCGTTGAATATGGTAGTGATGGTGAATCTAAGCGGAAGGAGCTTCGATATTTTCTATGATGATTACGGAGGTGAAACGATGCACCAGGCCGGCGTGGATAAACTGAATAAGTCTTTGCTGAATGTAAAAAATAATGCGAAGTGCAGGATCCTGATATTTACGAATATTGATTTCAGCGGTATTGATAATCCCGCCTGGACGAAAAATGCCGTCGCACAACTGGAACAGGATGTAAAAAACGGAGCGGCTGGATTAAAGATTTATAAGGACCTGGGACTGGAAGTAAAAGATAAAAACGGGAAGCGGATTGCAGTGGATGATCCCCGGCTCGATCCGATCTGGGAGAAATGTGGTGAGCTGAAAATTCCTGTGCTGATACATAGCGGGGAACCCATTGCTTTTTTCGACAAGATGGATAATACCAATGAGCGCTGGCTGGAATTAAAGCTGCATCCCGACAGGGCGCGGCCTGCATCGAAATATCCGAGCTGGAACCAGGTGATGAGCGAGCAGCATCATATATTTTCAAAACATAAGAATACGATTTTCATAGCGGCACATTTCGGATGGCTCGCCAATAACCTTGAAGCGCTGGGAAATATGCTTGATACACTTCCCAATGTATATACAGAATTTGCGGCGGTGCTGGAAGAAATTGGCCGTCAGCCTAAGAATGCGCGTAAATTCTTTCTCAAATACCAGGACAGGATCCTGTTTGGAAAAGATACCTGGTCCGTCCCCGAATATGGTTTTTATTTCAGGATGCTCGAAACCGATGATGAATACTTCCCACCGCTCAGAAAATATCATGCATTCTGGAGCATGTATGGTTTAGGATTACCCGATGATGTTCTGAAAAAAATCTACTATCAGAATGCCTTTAAAATATTTCCGCAGATAGATAAATCTTTGTTCCCAAAATAAGATTTACTGTTTTACGATAAATCGATCGTTCTTTCAATAGTAAAAATACTAACGCATCGCATTCACAGGAATGACTTCAGTAACCTGCAGGCAGCGGGTATGAGTTTTGCAATTTAATAAATGCGGTGTTTCCTTTTAATTATTGATCCCCTGAAACCAACTCCCCGGAACGCTGTAATAATTTTTTCAATATACCTGTGTAAATTATCTTCTCCAGACAGGTCAGACGCTAAGCGTGGCTATAATTTTCTACTACTTGAAATAGATACTATTTGAAAAACTTGAATAGCAAATCGAGTGGATGATAAATGAATTGAAAACAAGTTAAAAAATAGGGTATGAAAAAAAATGTTAGCTCACTAAACAGAACCACAGAACAAGTGGCACTTACATTATTGTGTATTTTTATTCTCAGTATTGCGTGTAAAAAGGAACTGAGTTCAGAAAATTCCATTACACAACCGCCTCCGGTCGCAGACACATTTAGTATTTTTACTAATCAAAAACCTGTCGGTAATACTGAAAATGACAGGAAAGGCGCCGGTATTGAAGTCGGTGTAAAATTCCAGTCAAGTGTTGCGGGATATGTTGACGGGATCAGGTACTACAAAACACCCGGTGACAGTGGAACACGTATAGTACAACTTTATTCCATCGGCGGAGACCTGTTGGCATCAAAAGCTGTCAGTAGCGAAACGGACAGCGGCTGGCAGAGTGTATTTTTTGATAATGCAGTACCGATAATCGCTGATACAACTTATATAGCGGCTTATTATAGCAGCCTGGGAAACTATATTTTAACAGCCTACGCATTAAAAACAGCTGTAACAAATGGCCCGTTAACAGCGTTGGCTGACAGCACAGAGGGACTAAACGGAATATTTAAATATACAAGTACGCCTGTTTTACCCGACAGCGGATATCTGTCCAGCAATTATTGGGTGGATGTTATTTTTGTGAAGAAGTGAATTCTTCAGTTCATTGTTTAAACTAATATTCACTTGAAGGAGAAAGATCTGATAAATATTTCATCCACATCTCCTCATCCAATTGTTTATATGTAATATTTGTGCCTCGTTTAATCGTTAGCCAATCATTTCTGGTATCACACCCAACGATATTTAATGATTCTATTCTAGTAAGGTTGTACAACAATAAATCCGCATACCAATCCCGTTCCGGGTCGCCCAACAATCGTACTAAGTTTTTAACCATCAAATATTTGGGGAAAGTCTTTTGAACCTTATCGATATCTATTGATTTTAGCCTTCTTTCTATAGTGTGGGCATAAATCCTCCCGCTTGCGCTATCGTAAAATTTTTTAGGTGCAACTAACGCTAAATATGACTTTGCATCATTGTTATTTAATGAAGCAAGAAAATTTTGAAGGCTATCTTGTGCCAAATCATATTTGACGAAAAAAACAAGCGAAATGATTGTTAATCGATAATACTTTTTGAATTTCATGAGTCTTTGAAGGCTTACTGATTTTCTAGTATACATTGCTTCGATTTTCAGAAAAAGGTCAATTTCTTTAAATTGTCTAAACTAGGTCTGTGATTAAATATTGTCTATTATTTTTCAAACAATAGGTGTAGCTCTATACCAAATGAGATAAACAAATAAAAGTGGTACAGATAAGTATAACCCTATAATAATTATCTTAAAAAATAATCTTTTATTTTGAGAATATTCACTCAAATATTTTTCAGTGAGAGTTATATGTTTTCCCTTTTCAAAAAAAAAATTTCTTTAATATAAAAATTATTACCCCACCTAAGAATAAAAACATCAATATAAAAAACCATTCAGATATTACATAAGACCTAAATAAGTCAGGGATTATCAAATTTATGGCTAAAGAGATAGTCATTGTTATTCCTAATGAAATAGTTACACAAGTATTAAACCATGGAATTACCTGCCTGTCTTTCTGCTGTCTTTGAAAAAAATGATAATAAAATGTAATTATAATTATATCAACCAGATTCATATTTCATTATTTATATTCACCTCTTACATATCTGTGCCAGTTTCAGTAATTGTATAAAGCAATAGAAATTCTGGGGCAAAAACAGCAAGTGCTAAGGCACCAACTGCCTCTACCCCATCAATCCAATGTCCTTTTGAGTCTTCGACCAGCTTACCTGTATTTCACAGGGATCACTAATTTAAGTCCTGACCAGGTTTCATCTACTGCACAAACTTTGATGTCTACAAGCCCGTTTGCCAGCGCTAAACCCCTGATAAAATCTTCAGTAATATCCGTCGAAACTTTTGATGCTTTCTTTGGCCAGGAAATCCATATCGCACCATCCGGCACAATTTCATTTTTCAAAGAAATTATGTCCTTATGAAAATCTTTTGCCTTCTTAGTAAAATAGTGAATGAGGTTCTTCTTAATTTTTTTATCAATTAGTATCGTTATGTTTTCAGGCATTACAGTAAACAAATCAAAATAATATTCCGGCTGATTAACTATCCTGATTTTAAATCCTTCTTTTATGCCCAGCTTTTTTTCAAGTGGAGTTCCGGAATATCCTGTCGCTTTAGGAGTTTCTTTCTTAGCCATGCAACATGAATTATGTTACGAATATCATTCAAAAATCAAGTATCTTTCTTCAAGAATCTAATACGGTAAAGAGCGTCGAAATTTAATACATTAAGATCAGCTAATTTAAACCTTATCATCTGTGATATCATGAAATCTTTGCATGAATTAGGGAGATGCTGTTTATCCAATGGCTTAAGCGGAAACTTTAAGGCAACCAAAGAAAAGTCTTTTACATGGTCAAAAGCGCTGATCATTTTTATCTGCTCCGGA
>JABDDT010000107.1 GCA_013287475.1 Bacteroidota bacterium | reverse complement strand
AAATCTGTTATTTGCCAGGGTGAATATGAAGAATTGCCAAATAAAACAGAACGGCATCAGGCCCTGATGTTGCTCCACGACCGTCATTTGCCGCATGTTACCAGTGCAACAACGAAACTTTCTTCAACATGGCCATTCAGACCCAGTAATATCGATGCTATCAAGGGAGTGGTTTTCAGGATACGAATCAATAAAAAAACTGGTAAATACGAAAATCAAAAAGATGTTTCTGTGTATTCCTGGGGGTAACATCATGATATGATAGAACTTTCAAATTAATGCAATGAAGACAATATTAGCACCTACCGATTTTTCAACTTCCTCTTTAAACGCTGTAAACTATGCAGCTGATTTAGCCTTGTCTATTAAAGCTAATTTAGTATTGTTTCATGCGATTCCATTTCCCATCGCCGTTTCCGAAATATCAGTTCCAGGAGATTTTATTGATGACATGATGGAAGTGGGACAAAGAGATATGGACGAATTATGTGAAAAAATAAAACGAAGGACAAATGGTAAAATATCTGTTACAACAGATATAAAAATTGGGGCCGTTGAACAGGAAATTGAAAATATTTCTTCGAAAGAAAAACCATTGGCAGTTGTTATGGGTATTCACAACGCGAATAGTCTTGAGAGAGCGCTTATGGGCAGTACTATATTCCATATCATGAATCATGTCGGCTTTCCAACTCTTATTATTCCGGAAAATGTCCGGTTTAATGAAATTAAAAATATCGGGATGGCCTGTGATTTTAAAAATGCCGGCAAAAAAATTCCATCTGAATCAATTACCGAATGGTTATCTCTTTTTAAAGCAAATGTTGAAATTATCAATATAGGGATCTCAAACAAAGATTTTACCAGCGAATATGAAGCTGAATCTGTGTCGCTTCAAACCCGATTGCAAGGCTTCAAACCCCATTTTAACTTTCTGACCAGCGATAATATCGCAGTGGAAATGAATGAATTTGCCAATACCCATGCACTTGATTTGCTTATGGTCTTTCCGGGAAAACATGGAATCCTTAACCTGTTTCATAAGAAAAAATCAAAGCTCATCATAAACCATGCACAACTTCCTATACTTTCAATTCAAAACAGCAAAGTTTGAAACACCTGTGACATTTCATAAGTAACACATCAGTTAATATATCATTAAAACGTTTCCTGAATATTGAAATAGATACCATGTGATCCCAGGCCTCTTCCATAGTCAATACAAATATTGGTTCTGTCTTTCATATTCATTTTGATACGGAAACCAAGGCCATAACCCGGCGCTAAGGAATTAAATAATGTCTGACCGGTATTTGGGTTGCTCGCGGTCGTTGCATTGATAAAAGCAACGGCTCCAAATAAACCATTTCTTGAAATCGGCATTCTAAATTCTGATTCTCCATATACCATATTTGTCCCGCGAAAACGACCCTGCACATATCCCCTTCCCGATCTGCCATAAGTATCCCAGCCGATGGATGGCAGGGCCAGATAGGGAACATTTCCGCTGGTGACGAATTGTCCCCAGGTCCAGAAAGCAAGTACAAGACCGGGCTTATTTTTTTGAAGCGGAATATAATTTCGCCATTCAGCATAAAGCATCGTACTATTCTGTGAGCCGCCAAATATTTTTTCATTCACACGAAAACCCAGGCTCGCATAAATTCCTTTATAAGAATTGATGGGATTATCCCGGCTGTCCTGAATGACCCTGAATAATAAACCATTGGTGGAATAATGCAGGGGGTTAAATCCATATTTGGTGGAATAGAAATAGTTGGCAGTAATCACCTGGTTGGGTGTATCAAGTTTCAGTAACTGGTCCTGAATTTCAAAATGATCATCGATATTGATGCCTAATCCGGCATACCAATGCGGGAAGATTTCTTTCAGTGCGGTTTCATAAAACCGGATATAATTGAACCGCATCGGCTGCTCGAGCACTGAATTACTGAGATCTGTTCCATCAATATTAAAATTCAAAGTCGAATTCAGCCCATAAATTCCCAATCCATAAGTAGGCTGGGCGAAGAATAATAATCTTACATCTCCCGGGATATACCAGGAATTTCCGGGTAGGTAGATATCTGATCTCGCACATAATAAAACCTGTTTTTTTGTTGTAAGGGAAATGGAAAGCAGGGCTGATGATAGTTGGGTATTTTTTTGATTACCCAGTAAATTCGTTGCACTGATGGCCGTTCCGATTACAAATCCATTGGCGGGACCATAACCAACAATGGGCAAAAGTGATAAATTTCTTACACCTGGAATAATGATATCGTTTCTCGCCGGACCTTTCTTGTTAAACATCTCACTGATGACACCAATGAGATCTACCGGATTGACATTTGTCTCCTGATCCACACTGGATGGCAGTTTCTGCGCATAACCCTGCATTCCAAAGCAGAATAGGAATACGAAAAGAGGGATTTGATATTTGAATATCTTTTTTAGAAACACGAGTGAAGATAAATATGTTATCTATTCTGCAAGTCAGTAATTATCCCAGGTCATCAGGAAGTCTTTTTCTTCAGGGTAATTTTTGTGATTTCCGGCCATATTCCCAGCCTGCCTGAAAAAGCCAGAAAACCAAAGCCGCGATTCACATACAGATAGCGGTCTTTTTCGCTGGTTAGTCCGGCCCAGTCAAGATACCGGTATTGCACCGGACTCCATCGCAATTTGTCTGTTTCAATTCCAAACTGCGCGCCATGTGTATGCCCGGATAATGTGAGGTGAATGGTAGTGGGGTGATAACGAATTTTTTCTTCCCAATGTGTGGGATCGTGCGACAATAATATTTTAAATGCATTTTCATCCACGCCTTCCAATGCCTTATCGATATCTCCCACCTGAATAAATCCACGGCCCCAGTTTTCGACACCAATCAGCGCCAGTTGATCGGAGCCCTTCCTGATGATTGTATTTTCATTTAGCATTAACCGGTAGCCCAGTTCCTTATGATACTCTTTGAGTTTTTGATGATTCGCCTCTTTCTGTTCAGGGTTGTCCCAACGGGCATAATCACCATAATCATGATTACCGAGTATAGAAAATTGTCCGTAAGGGGCTTTCAGCTGACTGAATAAAGAAAGATAAGGTTCTACTTCCCATGCCATGTTATTTACCAGATCTCCCGTAAAGACAAACAAATCACTTTGCAGTGCCTTTGCCATAAGGATACCACGGGTTACAGCTGACATATTATCAAAACTGCCTGAATGAAAATCTGACAACTGCGTAATGGTAAACCCGTCAAAGGATGTCGGAAGATCATCAAAAAACAAAGTGAATTCATGCAAACGATAATCATATTTGCCTTTGAACATGGCATAAAAAAAACCTGTAAATGGCAGGGCTGCCAGCAATATGCCTGCTTCAGCAATGAAGCGGCGACGTGAAGGAAAAAACGGTTCATTTTTTACTGCTTTCGCTTTGAACAGTCTGCGGATTAAACCCCAAAAGAAACGGATGATATCGCCGACCAACAATACGATAATGAAAATGAGTTTGGTGATCAGAAAAGTCAGAAACAGCGTAAGTACCCATTCCTGAAATCGCGTAAGATATCTATAGTTGATGATTGTGATAACGATGACGAACAGCAGTGTTATACCGACGAATGTCACCAGGTAAGTGTACAACGCAATCTTCTGACGACGGGCGGATTTCCATCCCCTGATCCACGTTTTTACACCGCTGTATGCATATAGGTCGAGCAAAAGACTTACAGCGGCGATCAGGAGTAGCACCCGCATAATACCACCGTTGTGCATATGTGTGTTTTCCTATGTAATGTAATAAAGCTTCGTCAACGCAGCGAACGCAAATAAGTTTTTAACCTTTCTGTTTCAAACTGGGCAAATTCAATAGTTGCCTATGGCCGAGTGGTCGTTACGACCTCGTTGCATATCCGGAAATGATGATAGAGTTTAAAGAATATTGCCCGAAGGCGAAAGATGAAATTAGTTTTTAAAAGTCTTTGTCGTTTTATTATTTCAATATCAGGTAATTTCCATATTTTATCATATAATGGTTTTTCAGGGCCGTCAAGCACTCTTTTTATTTCCTTTCAGGTCAACCGACAGTTTATTTAATTGTCCATTGAATTTAAACGGCACATCATACACATTGAATTCAACCGGCGTACCGGTGTCTTCACCAATATCCCAGGTTTCATCCAGCGAAAATCTCTGCAGAACGGTTTGTTCTATTCTGCCTTTTGCTACCTGTTTTCCATCTACCGATAAAATCATATTGGCGCCCTTCCCGAATCCTCCCCCATCATATAAAAAATCTACAGTAATTATATGGTGGCCTGCAGAGAGTTTTTGTGGAGACTGAATGGTGAGGAGCCATTTCGGCTGATTGGTTCCGCGATACAGAAATATGGGCTTATCATCTTTTATCAGTAAGGCGAAGCCTCCGAAATAACCACCCATAGTAGCTAATACGCCTTTTGCATTTGCTGTCGTATTAATATCTGCCGTTATTGTCCAGTCCTGATTCACAAAAACAGGAGCAGATCCTTCCGGAATTCTCACAGCGCCTTCATAATATTCAAAATGTGTTCTTCCTGATGTCAGGCTCGGACGAATTCCTGGCGCTGCTCTTTCTCCGAATGTCGCATCCAGCGGAAGCACATTATTTTTTTTAGCTTCTTCATAAAAAAGATCCTGGAGTACTTTTAAAGTATCCGGATATTTTTCAGCCAGGTTATCTGCTTCACTGAAATCATCAGATACATGATATAGTTCCCACTTAAAATCACGCGAAGGATACTTGGTTTCTCCGCCCAGAGTCTGCCAGGGTTTCCTATATGGTGTGGTCGCGGCCACCCATCCGTCGTGATATATAGCTCGGTTACTCATCATCTCAAAATATTGTGTGTTGCGGGTTGATTTGACATTCGAATCATTAAATGAATAAACCATACTTACTCCATCCATAGGTCGCTGATCAACACCATTTACCCTTGAGGGTTGCGGAACTCCGCAGAGATCTAGGATAGTTGGAACGATGTCTATAACATGATGAAACTGTGATCGAAGTCCGCCTTTATCTTTAATCATTTTTGGATAACTGATCACCATGCCGTTGCGCGTTCCGCCAAAATGTGAAGCAACCTGCTTGGTCCACTGGAAAGGCGCATTCAAAGCCAGCGCCCATGCATATGAGTAATGATTATAAGTGTACATGGAACCGAGTTTGTCATACTGGGTCATCTGAAATTTGATATCCTCCGGGAAACTGGTGGATCCCACCTCATTGGTTGTTCCCTGCACGGTTCCTTCTGCACTGGCTCCATTATCTCCCATAATATAAATGATGATGGTATTGTCAAGCTGCCCCGTTTCTTTTACGGCATCTATCACTCTTCCGATATTGTAATCTGCAAATGACAACGCCCCCGCATATACTTCCATCTCATGTGCATAAAATTTTTTCTGGTCAGCAGACAGCGTATCCCATAACGGTGCTCCTTCATTTCTTGCAGTTAATTTTGTATTGGCAGGAATGACTCCGAGTTTTTTTTGTCTTTCGTACGTTTCCTGTCTTACTTTTTCCCAGCCCTGATCAAATTTTCCCTTGTATTTTGCGATCCAGTCTTTGGGTGCATGGTGTGGCGCATGGGCGGTGCCCGTGCAATAATAAACGAAGAATGGTTTTTGGGGTGATACAGAATTATGCTTGCGGATATAGGCAACTGCATTGTCTGCAAGATCTTTGTCAAGTATATAATCGGGATTGCCAATATATGGTTCTATCGGTGTGGTATTCTGATAGAGAGCGGGACGCCACTGATGACTGTCTCCTCCGAGAAATCCGTAAAAATATTCGAAGCCCAGGCCGTTGGGCCAGAGATCGAAGGGCCCTGATGTGCTACTCTTCCAATCAGGTACATTATGCATTTTCCCCCACCAGCCTGTATTCCATCCATTGTCTTTTAATATTTCGCCTATACTCGCGCAGGATTTTGGAACGAGACTATTGTAGCCGTCATACCCTGTTGCAAATTCAGTGATATCTCCGCTCGCCACATTATGGTGATTGCGACCCGATATCAGTGCGGCCCTTGTAGGAGAACAAAGTGCTGTAGTATGAAATTCATTATACCGGAGTCCGCTGGCCGCCAGGGCATCGAAAACAGGCGTCTGGATCGGTCCGCCGAATGTACTGCTCGCTCCAAAGCCCACATCGTCTGTCATGATGATGACTACATTGGGCGCTCCCTTGGGTGCTGAAACTTCAACTGGAAAATCAGGAGTTGACTGGGATGCATTCGTGTCTACTTTTCCTGCGAATTCATGCGGCAGGATGGGTAATATGGTGCGGTCGAATTCACCCGGAGCAATTTTGTTTTCTGCAGTTTCTGTTTTTGTCTGAGGCTGATTACAGCTGAACAGAATGAGTGCCACTACTATCAGTACCGGCAACTGGCAGATTTTATTTTTCATTTGAATAAATTTTTA
>JABDDT010000106.1:5624-6673 GCA_013287475.1 Bacteroidota bacterium | reverse complement strand
GAAATTTGCTCTGATAACTAACTGAAAGAAATTCTCCATCCTGTTCCATACTCTGGAACGCCTCACTTCGTTATACGGAGTAAATAGCATACCTTTGCGCGTCCAAAAACAAGGCATAGGCAGGCTTAAAGTAAAGATTATTATGGAGATCAGGAACATTGCGATCATTGCACACGTAGACCATGGAAAAACAACACTGGTCGATAAGATATTACACGCTACGAAAGTTTTTCGTGATAATCAGGAGACCGGTGAACTGATCATGGATAGCAATGATCTTGAAAAAGAAAGAGGCATTACCATTTTCAGTAAGAATGCTGCTGTGGTTTATAACGGCGTAAAAAATAAATGTCATCGATACCCCGGGTCATGCTGACTTCGGCGGTGAGGTAGAAAGAGTACTCAAAATGGCCGATGGTGTATTATTACTCGTGGACGCATTTGAAGGTCCCATGCCTCAGACGCGTTTTGTTTTACAGAAAGCATTACACCTGAACCTTCGCCCCATTGTAATAATTAATAAGGTGGACAAACCTAATTGCCGCCCGGAAGAAGTTCATGAAGCCATATTCGAATTGTTTTTCAATCTTGATGCAACCGAAGCCCAGCTTGACTTCCCTACCTTCTATGGTTCGGGCAAAAATGGCTGGTTCAACGACTCACTGACACCTACAACCGATATCATTCCTTTATTGGATGGCATTATTAAATATGTTCCTGCTCCTGTTAAAAATGAAGGACCGCTGCAAATGCAAATCACTTCCCTTGATTATTCTTCATTTCTGGGTAGAATTGCGGTTGGTAAAGTGGCACGAGGATCCATCAAAGAAGGTCAGAATATTGTTCTGATGCAGGCGGATGGGACTGTCAAAAAATCTAAGGTAAAAGAACTCTATGTTTTCGAATCCTTAGGCAAAAAGAAAGCAACGGAAGTACTTTGCGGAGATATATGTGCGGTTGTAGGCCTGGACGATTTTAATATCGGTGATACGATTTGCGATCTCGATAATCCGGAAGCCTTACCAGTTATCAGTGTGGATGAACCAACG
>JABDDT010000106.1:0-5591 GCA_013287475.1 Bacteroidota bacterium | reverse complement strand
TGATAATAAGTAAATGAAAAGTGGGTTTTTACCAAAAACAGTAAAAAATTTAGTCCAGCTGGTTCTTCCGAGAAAGTCCACCACATATATAATAGCAGCAAGGATCACACAGTCAAGACCAACGGTGTAAACAACGAAAGAGCTGGTCCATAATTTTTTGTTAATAGGGAATAACAGGTCCCAGAAATAACCAATCACGATTAGCGCAAATCCTGCAAGCAGAAGTTTGGCAAGTCCCTCAAAGCTTTTCCCTTTCTCCTGAATAAATTTTCCTGCTATATATCCAAAAGTTACGTTCACAACCGAAGGCAGGGTAGAAAACCAACCTTCCGGATCAAATGCAACTCCTTCACCATGATACATATGATCAGGCCCCATCAGCCACATATCAATTTTATAACCCAGATTTCCTGTCATAGAAAGCGGATCTGGTGCATCTCCACCAATAAGCATAAAGGCCCAATATAAAAGAAGTATCGAAATGGAAATAGCGATAACGGTACCCGGTTTGAAATAATAAATCAGTAGTGATGCGATGCAATAAGCCAGGGCAATCCTCTGCAGCACTCCAAGTATGCGTGTTTGGGAAATCGGAGCAAATATTACATGATTTGCTTTATCCATAGTAATGAATGGAAACCAATACAATAAAAATCCACACAGGAAAATGATCAGGGTCCGTTTGAATATTTTTCCCAGAACTTCAGCCTGGCTTAAGGAATTCCATTTCTTCGTTACAAAACTCATGGCATTTCCGACAGCAAAAAGAAAAGAAGGGAATACAAGATCAGTTGGTGTAAATCCATTCCAGCTTGCATGCTCAAGTGGAGAATAAGTAAACCTGCTTCCTGAAGTATTTACGATGATCATAAAACAGATCGTCATTCCTCTGAAGACATCAAGGGCCAGAAATCTTTGTTTTGGGGCAGTCGTCATGGTTCAATTTTTAAGTATCGCTTGTGGGAGTCCAAGTTCGGAAACTAAAACCAATGGATAAAGAAAGAATGCGAATTCTTTTTTGAAATTCTCCTTTTAACTGAACTTGCGTCATGCCCCGCAAAATTATTTACCTGATTAATCCCATCTCCGGCACTAAAAAAAAGGCGCGGTTAAAGGATCTGATCATACGCAAAACCCGGGCTGAAGGAATTGATTTTGAAATTCTTCCTTCAAAGGCGGATGGGAATTATATTCATCTTCAGAAGATTATTGAAAAAGATAAAATCACGGATGTAGTGATTTGCGGAGGAGATGGTACAGTCAATGCTGTTACCAATGCCTTACAGGGTATTCCGGTCAATGTAGGAATTCTTCCCATAGGTTCGGGAAACAGTGTAGCACTGGCTTGTAAGATTCCGAAGCAGCCCAGCCTTGCACTTGATCTGATTTTTAAAGGAAAATCTTTCCCGGTCGATGCATTTTATGTAAATGAAAAATTCTCTTGCGCTCTTTGTGGAATCGGATTTGATGCAACAGTTGCTCATGAATTTGCAAATCAGAAAACAAGGGGACTTCAAACTTATATCAGAATTTCAACCATGAAGTTTTTCAATTCAAAACCCTATCCTTTTGAAATCAAACTGAATGGCAAAACACTTAAAACAGAGGCCTATTTTATCAATATCGCCAACAGCAATCAATTTGGAAATAATGTAACGATCGCACCGAGAGCTAGCATGTCTGATGGTTTACTTGATATCGTGATCGTAAAAAAAATGAACAAAATCATACTTCCTTTTTCCGTATTGTTACAGGTTGCGGGTAATAACCGGCTGATAGAGGGAGTAGAATATTTAGAGAAAAAGAATATTATCTATATGCAGACAGACAAGATCAGTATCAAAAATCCTTCAAATGCGCCGATGCATATAGATGGCGAACCCGCTGCAACCAGTTCAGAATTCAAAATTCATATTATCAAGAATTGCTTTAAACTTATACAACCTTCGAAGGCTTAACGCGTAACGCCAAACGCTTAACGCTTAACGCCTAACGCGTAACGCGTAAAGTATTTATTCATATTATCACCCAATAAATTAATTTGCTTTTCACACTAATGACGTTAAGCGTTAAGCGTTAAGCGTTACGCGTTACGCGTTAAGCGTTAAGCGTTGGGCGTTAAGCGTTAAGCGTTAAGCGTTTTAAGGATTCATCAATTCGTCGACGCTTTTAAAAATTTGCTGGTTTAATGAGCTGTTTACTGCATTGGCAATATCTAATTTTTCTTCACGACTCAAATGAAAATTGAGTGCCGCGCCTTCATTGGCTAATTTTGGTTCATACTGAAAAGTCATTTTGTAAAAGTTGTTTCCCATATATCCCTCCATCACACTCAGCAGATCATTCTGGTTATATTCCTGCATTTTATACCAGTTATATTGAAGTAATAAAAGAGGCTTTGTAATAATTTCAGTGATGTCGGTTGACTCAAATGGATTTTCCCAGCCTCCTGTTTTCCTGTCTCGGATTTGAATGAGCAGAACGCCCCTTGTGTTTTTAAGAATCCAATCGCGGAATACATCCACGAAACGGATGCCAACCTGTTCTCCGAAATTATCACGGAATCCTGCGTCCATCACGTCAATCACGGGTTCGGATGGAAGCCAGACATTAGGTAAAACATATGGAAAAGTTGCATTCATGCGTAGCGCCGTCAGCATACGGACGTTCATAGGATCCTGTTTATAAAAAAAACTCCTGAAATCTACTGCATCAGGATCGATGTTTTTGATCCGGTTACTATCAAATACAGGTCGCATTAAAAAACTGATGGGTTGAGTACTGATCAGCATGGTGCGGCTATCCCTTGTTATAACAGAACTAAACAACATAATCGGGATCCTTGCTGCAGCTTCATCAGGTGCGAGATCCCGAAGCTGCCTGTCGAGAACGCCTTCTGTATTTTTATTCAGTTTCTGTTCAAATGCATATCCCCGGTCTTTGATGTATTCGTAATTACCTACATAAAATTTCTGTGCAGGAGAAAATAAGTCACGGGCTACAAATGATGAAAAAAGTGGATTAAGAAGATCGCCTGAAATAGCATCAGTATACTTTCTGTCATCCGGATTGATAGCTGAATCTTTATATTCCCGTAACCTTGAAAGCTCACGGAAATAAGCAGCACCAAACATACCGCCTGATGCACCGGTAATCATAAAAGTCTTATCCATCAGCCTGCCGCCATTCAGTTTATCCAGTTTTTGCAGAATATTCATGGTAAATGCTGCGCTGCGGCTACCACCCCCACTGGTATTGATGATCAGCATCAGTGGTTTTTCTTCCTTTTGCTTTTTCTTCCATTTTTCCAAAATTTTCAACATCCGTGCCTCGTCTGCATCTACATTTTTCTTTGAAACCATGTCCAGTAAATGTTCCTTGTTATAAAGCGGTCTTTCGGAACGGTTGGTATAATTCAGTCCGTAGGCTTTATTCGTCGGATCAATCACTTCATATCGGTATAGAATATTCAGCACGATAAATAATAAGACCAGGAATGGAATACTCCAACTTTCCATGAAATATGAAAATGCGCCGGAGACAGCCAGCAGGATGGAAAAAAACAGAAATATACTCGCTGCTGCAGGTAACTGGAATGCTGGTTCATCCATAAAAAAGCCTACGACAACAAGGAAAAGAAATGCAATGAAGATGGAAAGAATAGCAGCGAAATGGTGACGACTGAAAATCCGCTCAATAAATTCCTTACTGTAATGAGATACGTCACGCACCTGCTTGATTGAAAAGGGTCCGTTCATATACCAGTTCACATGTATCAGCCGGCTATTGTTCAGCTGTATATCTTTCGATTTAAACTGCGATTTGAAAAGCTTCGGATTCGCAATCAGAGGTGTCATTTGACGTTTGATAGTACGGTCTGCTTCAAAAAAATATAAAAGGGAAAGACCGATCACTAAAAAAAAGCCCGTAAGAAATCCGGCAATAAGCCAGGCAATTTCGCCGTTGGTCATCAGTTCCTTAGTGCTGTCGAAATCGATCGCTTCAAAAAAATAAAAGACGAGAAGAGTACCGGGCAGAATAAAATTATTCGTGCAGTATTTCAGAAATGGGCGCGTGGTTGTTGCCAGGAAACGAAAATGCCTGCTATAAAGAATAAAAGTGGTAACATTCCAGCACATAATAAAAGCGCCGGCAGCCGCGCCGACGATTGCTCCACTCAGGGCGTTTACATTATCAAGGTATTCTGGCGCCAGGAATAAGGCGTCGGCGCCAAAAGAATGCATGAAACCTCCATGAATGGTTGAAAAAAGAATTCCCCAAAAGAGCAGGAGCAGTTGATATTTTTTCAGATAAAGTAATATCAGCTGAACAGGAAAAGAATAATAAACTGCTTTCAGGTATCGCATCGTTCCGCAGGATCTTAATGAAAGATAATTGAAAATATAACCGGTAGTCATTCCGTATCTATATCCTAACGGAAAGACAAGACTAAAATTACTTCATAGAAGGTCTTAACACATAGATCGCATAAATCAGGCTGAAAAGAAGCAGCATACTGTTCAGTTGGTGCAGGAGAGCCAGCCAGTCGAATGCCACCCAATGATTGGCAACAATTCCTTTACTTGAATACAAGGTGAGAATGCCAAGCAGAATTTGAAAAACCACAAGTACAAATGGCATGAGTAAGCGCATACGCTGACTCCGGATAATACCAGATCTGAAAAGGCGGAGAGTCCAGACGCAAATACCCGCCAGGATGAGATATGCAAGATTTCTATGAAAAAAATGAATGGTAATCTTATTTCCAATAAAATTTAAAAAGAATGGCTTTTCTCTAAAGAGATTATCTGGAATCCAATCTCCGTTAATGCCGGGCCAGTTAGGAGCAGCGGCTGCCCCTTTATTACCAGCCATCAGGGCCCCGAACAATAACTGTATAAAAACCAAAACCAGCAACACGATGGTAAAAGCCCAGATCCTGCGGGAATTCCGGAAGCGTGTAACCGGAAATAACAAATTGAGAGAATACCAGAACGCATAAGAAATAAGGCCTATTGCAAATATAAAATGAAGGGCAAGTTTGGTAGGTTGTACATAAATAGCATCCCCGTTTAAACCGCTGACCACCATGATCCAACCGATGACTGCCTGGAGCATTCCAAGAAAAAACAAAATGAGCAGGGGCATGATCATTTCGCTTTTTAATTTTCTTCTGTACATTAATAAGACAAAACCGATAATAAATACCACACCAACTAACCTCGCCCATAACCTGTGAATCCATTCCCAGAAATAAATAAATTTGAAATCTGAAAGAGTAAAATCTGCATTGAGAAGATGAAACTGGGGTGTTTGTTTATATTTATCGAATTCTGTAACCCATTGCCTGGCATTGAGTGGTGGTATTGCACCTGTAAAAACATTCCATTCTGTAATGGAAAGCCCTGAGCCTGTTAAACGTGTAATACCTCCCAGCATGACCTGGATAAACAACATGCCGGTACCGGCAAGCACCCAATATGCAACTGCACTATTGACAGATTTCGTTTTCCAGATAACCATTCAACAAAAATAATTCATCCCAACCCGCTACATACAACTATTTCCCGTAGTATAAAAGAAAATATTGT
>JABDDT010000105.1 GCA_013287475.1 Bacteroidota bacterium | reverse complement strand
CTGTTCAGGTTCAGAAAGTGTGATGAATAAATCGCCCTGCAGATTTTCTTTAGTTGTTATTTTTTCTTCCCATCCCATCATTTTTATAAGGCCCTGCACATTTTCCAACAGTGTGGCCTGGTTATTTCGAATCAGCCAGTTGCAGCCAGCGCTCTTGAAATCGGTTGTTCTTCCGGGGAAGGCAAAAACTTCCTTATGATATCCATTGGCCAGATCAGCTGTAATCATGCTGCCGCCCTTCACCGCCGTTTCTGTTACAATGGTGCAATCACTGATGCCAGCCACAATGCGGTTCCTGATGGGAAAATGATGTTTTTCTGCCTTAATATGACTGATATATTCAGTGAGAAGTCCTCCCTGTTTCAGCATTTGTTTTGAAAGCTGCCCGTGCTCAGGGGGATAAAGTGAAGCCAGTCCGTGTGCCAGAACTGCCACGGTGGAAATTCCCTGTTTCAAGGCACTCTTATGTGCAATGGCATCGATGCCAAATGCGAGACCGCTGATGATTAAAGGATCATATGGAGTCAGTTCCTGGATGAGTTTTTCAGTTACCTGTTTTCCATAATCAGAATTTCGACGTGTACCAACTATCGAAATTGATCGCAGGGGATTGAGTCCTGTATTTCCCTTATAATAAAGCAGGATGGGAGCATCGTATGCAGTTAATAATCTTTGCGGATAATCAGGATCAGTGAGTGTGAGTGCCCGGATACCATAGCGTTGTAAAAAAGAAATTTCTTTTTCTGATCCATTAAAATCTCTGAAAGTTTTTATGGATTGTGCGCGGATTTTTCCAATACCTTCTATCTTTTCCAGTGCCTGGATGGTGGACTTGAAAATGGCTTCTGCAGAACCGAAATGCTGGAGAAGGGTTCTTGCGTGAATACATCCAACCTGCGGAACCCGCGTGAGACTTATGAGGTAAAGAAGGTCGGGATGCATATTATTTTTCCAAATCTAATTAGACGTGGAAATATAATTAAGTAAGAAACACCTGAATGTGTACCGTTTTTTTCTTTTGATGGTTATGGGTTATGGGATATGGGATATGGTTGACGGTTGACGGTTGACCGATGACCGTCTCACACTCTCACACCCTCACACTCTCACACTTTTTTAATTTGTCTTCAACACCTTGAGTTCCGTCCGCCTGTTCAGTGCTCTTCCGGCTTCGGTTGTATTTGAGCTTACGGGTTCAGTTTCACCAAATCCTTTAAAAGATAATCGCCGTGGATCGATGCCTTTGGATTTTAAATAATTGACGACGGACTTAGCCCTGTTTTCTGATAGTAAAAGATTATCAGGCGCTTTACCGACATTGTCTGTGTAGCCATTAATCTGAATGGTGAGAAGCGGGTTCTCATTCAACAACCTGACCACATCATCGAGTTCAATCTGTGAAGCTGGTTTGAGATCATAATGATTTACATCGAAGAAAATATTTTTTAAAATGATACTTGCATTTGCTTCGATGGGCTGCAGCGGTATGTCCATTTGATAAACGGAATCTGAAGAAGGATTGGAAAGCATGAAATTTGAAGAATAAAACAAATAGCCTTTGCGGTTTACATTAAATGCATAATCATTTCCGACCGGCAGCGTGGTAAGATAATTACCGGTTTCATCAGTCTGCAATTTGCTGACTATGCGTTTATTTTTTAAGTCACCCAGTTCTACAGAAGAAGGAAGTCCTTTGCCTGTTTTCTTATCATATACTTTTCCTTTCACCCAGAATGTTTTTGCAGGACGAATATCGTTCCGCAATTCAAAAGTATAGATATCGAGCTGGCCCTTTGTGTCCGCTCTGTCGCTTGCAAAATATGCCGTCTTGCCATCGGCCGCAACCACCAGGCTGCCTTCATTTTCAACTGTATTAATAGGATATCCGAGATTTTCAGGCACACCCCATTTACCGTCCGCATTTCTCCTTACCATAAAAAGATCCGTTCCTCCATAACCTGGTAACCCATTTGAAGTAAAATAAAGTGTATTATTATCCGCGTGAATAAACGGCCAGCTTTCATCACCGGAAGTGTTGATATTCGGGCCCATATTTTCAGCAGGCAACCAATGACCATTTTCATCTCGATGACAGACATAAATATCATTTCCTCCGTACCCGCCGGGACGGTTGCTTGTAAAATATAAATCTCTTTTATCAGGAGAAAGGGAAGGTGCTGATTCAAAAAACTCGGTATTGAAATTCCGTCCGAGATTTTCCGGAGTACTCCACCCATCTGCTGTCTGATAAGAAATAAATAAATCACAGCTTCCAAATCCGTCAGGGAAATTGCACCCTGTAAATACCAGCCATTGCCCGTCCTGCGAAATATTCAGTGCTCCTTCATTAAAGCTGCTGTTAATATTACCGGCAAGGGGTTTGGCTTTTGTCCATCCGCTGTCCAGACGAAATGACTCATAAAAATCTTCATTATTATCATTTACTCTTCTGGTAAAAATCAAATGTTTGCCGTCGAGGCTGATGCTGGGGAAATATTCAGAAACAGCTGTATTGATACTGTCGCCCATATTTCTTGGTATGAAAACATAATCCTGAAGATTTTTTTTTGCTGCATAATCGATTGCAAACTGATAGGTTCTTAAACGGCCTTCTGCGAGAAGGCGGGAGGATTCTTTCAGGTTAGGAATGCTGTAAAAATAATTGGCGGCATCATATGCTTCCCGGAATCTTCCCATGCCTGCCAGCGAAATCGAATATCCCAGACTGAAATCTTTAAAATAAATACTGTCGATGGTTCTCGCCTTTTTGAAATTTTCGTATGCTTCGGGGTAATCTTTTAGTTCTACATATATACCTGCCATGGAAAGATAAGCGTCTTCATACCGGTTATCGATCGCGACGGCTTTTTTAAGTGATTCAAGTCCTTCCTTCAGATGATCGTTATAAGCGAGTTCATTGGAGGTTTCGAATAATTTTACAGCCTGAGGATCAATTTTTGACGGATCATATTGAGCATTTGCCAGGATGGCAGCGAACAGAAAGAAGATTGTACAGATTGAATTCATTGGGATCATGAGTGCAAAAATACAGCTTAGGAAAGTATAGGAGCATAAGAGTATAAGAGTATAAGAGTATAGGAGTGAGGTAAAAGTTAAAACTGCCAACGGCCAACGGTCATCGGTCAACGATCAAAGATCCTCGATCATCCTTATCATGGTACCTGTATGTACTTATGCAGCTGAATAGAAAATTCCCAACGGGGGTTATCCATTATATAGGTGGAAATCAGGGGTGTGATGGTTTCTCTTCTACTCCATTCCGGCTGCAAAAAAAGTTTGCATGAAGGGCTCACTTTTTCCGCATAGGATTCAGCCCATTTAAAATCGGAAGGATGATAAATCACTACTTTCAATTCATTGGCATTTTCAATGGGACCCTGAAGCGGATGTTTGAATTTTTTTGGTGACAGACAGATCCAGTCCCATTCTCCGCTGAGTGGATAAGCGCCGGAAGTTTCGATATGTGTTTGAAAACCGGCCGCATGAAGTTCATTGGTTAGTGAAAGACAATCATGCATCAGGGGCTCTCCACCAGTGACAACGGCTATTCTGGCAGGATATTTTTTTGCATCACTTACAATTTTAGAAATCATTTGCATAGGATGCGCCGATGCATCCCAACTCTCTTTTACGTCGCACCAGACACAACCCACATCACAACCTCCGAGGCGGATGAAATAAGCTGCTTTTCCCTGGTGAAAACCTTCGCCCTGTATGGTATAAAATGCTTCTACCAGGGGCAGTGACTGAATGGTGGATATGATGGATTCCGATTTCATGATCAATACTTACGCTTCAATGCTGTAAATGTGTTTTTCATCAGGGCCGCAATGGTCATGGGCCCGACACCTCCGGGAACAGGTGTAATAAAACTGCATTTAGGAGAAACTTCTGCAAAAGCAACGTCTCCTTTTAGCGCAAAGCCGGATTTTTTAGTGGCATCCGGAACGCGGGTAATACCTACGTCTATTATCACGGCTCCTTCTTTAACCATATCGGCGCGAAGAAATTCCGGTTTGCCAAGGGCCGCTATAATAATATCACTCTCTGCACATATGTCTTTGAGATTATGGGTATGGGAATGACAAAGTGTAACTGTGCAATTTCCCGGAGTGGTATTCGTACTGAGCAGGATGCTCATTGGCCGTCCGACAATATTACTTCTCCCGATTACAGCAGCTTTTTTACCGGCAGTTTTTATTTTATAATGTTCTATCAACAGCATGATACCATGAGGAGTGGCGGAAATAAAACTGGGTGAACCCAGCACCATCTTTCCTACATTGACCGGATGAAATCCATCAACGTCTTTGGATGGATCAATGGCGAGAATAATTCTTTCATCTGAAATATGTTTGGGCAATGGAAGCTGCACCAGGATTCCGTCCACATCCATATCCCCATTTAAATCTTCTATAATGGAGAGCAGTTTAGATTCGCTGACAGAATCATCCAGACGTAGCATAGTGGATTTAAAACCGATCTCTGCGCATGCTTTAACTTTTGCAGTAACATAGGTTTCGCTGGCACCGTTGTTGCCGACGAGCACAGCGGCCAGATGCGGTATTTTTTTTCCTTCCGACACGAGCGCGGCGGCATCCATTTTCAATCTTTCTTTTATTAAACGGGAAACGAACTGGCCATCTAAAATCTGCATTGTGCAAATATACTTCAACCCGTTTTAATACTCCTTCCAATTGGTGTTTTTACTGTTCTAATTTTTTGGCTCAGTAATAATTTGCATTCAGACCGTGAGGAAATGAAATATCTAATGAAATTTTTGTACTGTCTTGTTATCTGTATGAAAGGGATGGCCCAGCCTTACCATTTACAATCAGAAATGGTTTATATATCGGCAGGTGCATTCAGCACTCATTTTAATGATGTCTTTTCTTTTATATCCAATCCCGCTTCTCTTGGAATTACAGATGGATTTTCATGTGGCATATTGGCTGAAAGAAAATGGATGCTGAAAGAACTGGATAACTATTCAATTGCTGTTTCTGACAATCTGGGAAATGGAGGTGTTGGTATTTTATTTCAACAGAGCGGAGATACAGACTACAATGAAAGATCATTGGAACTGGCTTATGGGAAAAATCTCGGGAAAGTGGAAATGGGTATCCGGTTTAATTATCTGCGGGATAAAGTCCCGGGATACCGGAGCATTGGTTTTGGTTACTCAGGGATTAGTATGGGGTTTCATGTTAGCAAAAAATTAATAACCGGATGGGAAATAGGAATTCCTGTTTTTGGAAGATTGGGTGAAACGAATCCTGAAAAAGGACCGCAATTATTTAAAACAGGGTTTGGATATGAGTGTACAGAGAATCTATTGCTGGCAGTTCAGATTGTTAAATCATCCAGCCTTCCGTTAAATGTAATTCCTTCCCTGGAATATCATTACGATGAACATTTCTTTTTTTCATTTGGAATAAATAGCAATACAGGTTCGCCATTTTTCAAATCGGGTTGGAAGAAAAATAAATTATCCATTCAGATTTACACAGTTTATGAAAGCATACTGGGTTTTAGTCCGGGACTCGTTCTGATTTGGGAGAACAAAAAAAAGAAGGAGTGATAATCATGAGAAACCTTCTTATTTTTTTCCTGTTCATTATTTTTTGTGAGGCTGTTAAAGCCCAGAACAATGAAACACCCGATAGCAGGACCACACAGCTGGAAACTTTTGCAGAAAGAAAAGAAACAGAACCGGAGGATGATTCCTATGAATTGGATCTCGATTATTTCATCAGGCACCCATTGAATCTGAATACTGCTGACGAAGAAGATCTGATTCAACTTCATATACTGGAGGTATTACAAGTAAAAAATTTCATATCATACAGAAAATTATTGGGACGCTTGCTTAGCATATATGAACTGCAAGCCATACCAGGCTGGGATATCGGGACGATTCATAGGCTATTACCATATATTAAGATTAACCGGGATGAGTCAGTTTATTCGGCATTGAAAGAAAGATGGAAAGGAGGTGATGCAGCTGTCTTAATGCGGACTGGACAGGTAATTGAAAAAGCAAAAGGATTCATGAAACCGGATAAACCCGGGAGCTCCTATTATGAAGGGAGTGCGCAGAAAATTTTTATCCGCTATACATATAATTATAAGCAATTGCTCGCTTTTGGTTTTACGGGTGATAAAGATGCCGGAGAACCTTTTTTCAGAGGAGCCCAGCGATATGGATTTGACTTTTATTCATTTCATTTTTTTCTACGGCATGCTGGTGTGATACGAGCATTGGCAATTGGAGATTTCACCGTGAATATGGGTCAGGGACTCATTCAATGGCAAACAACGGCCTTTACTAAAAGCAGCCTGGTTCTTTCCATTAAACGGGAGGCAGATTGTTTAAGACCTTATCATTCCGCGGGTGAATTTAATTTTCACCGAGGACTTGGATTCACACTGCAAAAGGGGAAATGGCAATCAACTTTATTCATTTCTTCTCAAAAGATAAGTACCAACCTGGAGCCGGATACTGCAGGAAGAGAAGACTTGTTTAGTTCTTTTCAAAATAGTGGTTATCACCGGACCCCGGCCGAAATAGCTGACAGAAATAATAGCAATCAGTTTTCTGCGGGAGCAAATATCCGTTACTCAGCCAGCAGATTTTTAATTGGATTCAACTGGGTTCAATTTCATTTCAGTCGTCCTTTTAAGAAAAGAGATGAACCATATAATTTATACAGCCTCAAAGGAAAAAGCCTTAATGATTTTAGTTTCGATTATAATTATACCATTCATAACCTTCACTTATTTGGTGAGCTTGCAGCGGACCATGGACTTTGCTTTTGGGTGTCCCGGGCATC
>JABDDT010000104.1:712-6931 GCA_013287475.1 Bacteroidota bacterium | reverse complement strand
TACGCGGATGGCCGGTGGCTGAAGGTGGTTCGCAATCCATAGCAGATGCACTGGTTTCTTACTTCAAAAGTATCGGAGGTAAAATCGAAACGAACCATGAGGTGAAATCATTGGATCATCTTCCTTCTTCTCATGTAGTATTACTGGATGTGGGTCCACTTCAGCTTTTAAAAATTGCAGGTAATCGTTTGTCATCCTATTATCGCTGACAACTTAAAAAATTCCGGTATGGGATGGGTGTATTTAAAATAGACTGGGCCCTGGCTGATCGTATTCCTTTCAGGTCTGAGTCTGCAGGAAAAGCGGGCACGATTCACCTCGGTGGTTCATACCAGGAAATGGCTGCATCTGAAAAGGCAGCATGGTTTGGTAAACATTCTGAAAAACCCGCTGTGATTCTTGCCCAGCAATCTATCATAGATCCGCAACGTGCACCGGTGGGTCAACAAACCGGATGGGCTTATTGTCACGTACCATCCGGTTCAACAAAAGATATGACAGAAGCAATAGAAAAACAGGTAGAAAGATTTGCACCGGGATTCCGGGAAAGAATATTAGCCAGACATACCATGAACACGAAGGTTATGGAAGAACTCAATTCAAATTATATAGGGGGCGATATCGGAGGAGGTGCCAATCTCCTTTCACAATTATTCACGCGACCTGCACTTCGCTCTGCACCTTACAGGAGTTCGGTCCGTGGTATTTATCTCTGTTCCGCATCTACGCCTCCCGGCGGGGGAGTGCATGGAATGTGTGGTTATCATGCGGCTAAAAGAGCGCTCCGTGATGAGTTTGGGATAATTATTTAAAAGCGTGGATCATTCGCTCTGGCACTTTAGGAAGAGATTCTAAATAAATGCTTTCTAAAAAATTCCACTAAAATGCTTTCGGAAGAGATTCTAAATAAATGCTTTCAGAAAAATTCCAATAAAATGTTTTCAGAAGAGATTCTGACAAAAGTTTTCAAAAAGATTCCAATAAAATGTTTTCGAAAGAGATTCTAATAAATGAAATAAAAAAGCCGCAACGATTAACGTAACGGCTGTATTGGTATAAATTCCAATAAATTTTTAAGCTTAGCTATTAGCATTTGCCTTACGTGCACTCCTCATTGTAGGTATCAGAATGGCTGCAACTAAAACTGCAACTCCCCCGATAACCTGAGCTCCAGATAAAGAAGAATCATTTGAAGTATTAGCAGCTGCTAAAACAGAAAACTGAGAAATAACGAATACGAACGCAGTGGCCAGAGTATAGCTGGTAACTTTTAGTAAATTTTTCATTGAGGTTTTTTTAGTTTTTCTAATATTATGACCCAAAATTAGATCATTTTTTGATTATTAGATACTATGTACCAATACGTAACGTATTGAAAATTAGTATATGTAAACATTTCCACAGAATTTATATTTATTCAATGCGGAATAATTAAAAAAATAAATCAATGGTGTCATTTCTACACGAATAATTCCTTCCCAGTCAAAAATATCATCGTTATTTTTTTTAAAGATTTTTTAAAATATTTTTTAAAATACCTTGTTTTTCCCTGCCAGGACTGGTTTTCATGATTTTTGGATAATAAAAAACCGTCCCGCAAAATGCAGGACGGTCTTAAAATCGAAAAACAATTATTACAGCACGAAAATATTGACCTTATTGCGCCGGATAAGCAGAAGAACCATGGTCGTACATATCCAAACCTCCCGGACCTGTTTCGCCTTTTGCTTCAACACGCAGGTTATATGGATGAGGCAGTTGTTTGATCAGCCACATCATGACATAGGTTACGACAAAAGTTGCGATCGTTATGGTAGCGCTCCCTATAAACTGCGCTTTTAATACGCCGATTCCACCACCGTAAAATAAGCCCTTTACAGGAGAAGAGAGATCAGCTCCAGTGGGGCCTGTTGCTCCGAAGCCAGCAGCAAATAATCCAAGAGATAAAGTACCCCAGATTCCTGCAAATCCATGCACAGCAACCGCCCCGATGGGATCATCTACTCTTAAATATTCAAGCATGTTTACACCAAGCCAGACAACAATCCCGGCAACGGCTCCCAGCATAACTGCTCCGAAAGGACTTACCCAGTAACATGGACAGGTAATTGCTACCAGTCCGCCTAAAAATCCGTTAACAGTATAACCCAGATCAAATTTCCCCTTTGTGTCTCCAAACCACAAAGCCATGTACATGGCAGTCATTCCTGCTGCACAGGCCGCGAGTGTTGTATTTGTTGCGACACGTCCGATACCATCTGCATCCATGGCAGATAAGGTACTTCCCGGATTAAAACCATACCAACCGAACCAGAGAATGAAACCTCCAACCGCAGCAATGGTGAGATTGTGAGGTGCAGGCATTCCACCGCCATCCCGTTTGAATATGCGCCCTATTCTTGGCCCAAGCACAACAGCTCCGGCAAGAGACGCAATCCCCCCAATTGTATGAACAACAGTTGAACCGGCAAAATCACGGAATCCGTTACCAAGTGTTGGAAGGAAATATCCGGTACTTCCCATGGTTGCAAGGAAGCCATCTGGTCCCCATGCCCAATGTCCGATGATTGGGTAAATGAATCCGGTAATACCAATACTATAAATAATATCTCCTCTGAAAGCAGTACGTCCGATCATCGCGCCGGATACAATAGTTGAGCAGGTATCCGCAAATGCAAACTGGAAAATCCAGTGTGCCAGTAAAGGTATCCCGGTAGTTTCATAAGTAGCCGGAGTGCCCTGAAGAAAAAACCAGTTCAATCCAATGAATCCGTTACCGTGGCTAAACATAAAGGAATAACCGATGGCCCAGAAAAGCAGTCCGCATAAACAGGTATCAAAAATACACTCCATCAAAACGTTCACCGTTTCTCTGGCCCGGGCGAAACCTGCTTCCAGCATGATGAATCCGGCCTGCATACCAAAGACCAGGAATGCAGCAACAAGTGTCCATACAGTGTTAATTGAATTCATCGTGGAAGTTTCATGTGCGGTGTAAGTATCTCCCGCATATGCCTTCGTGGCGATGAGTGCCGGAATCATTTTCATTGCAATGAGCACAATGAATAATCCAAGCATTTTACCAAGGAAAATTCCAAGTCCCAGTTTCCATTTTTGCGATTTTGATAAGGGGACGCAAATGGTCGGCGTGGCTGTTTTGCTGATGTTTTTTAAGAAGAGCATAGTCTAGTTGATTGAAATTGAGTAAATAATATATTCAGATACTATGAAAGTTGCTGCCTGTTCAGGTATTTGAATATGTTTCAGATCCATTTATTAAAAGACATAGGTGGCGGCAAAAATTGCACTAAACGTGCTGTTTGTCGGTGTGTCATCATGTTTCAGGAAAGCTGAACTTTTTGAGCCGTCAAGCCTGAGTTCAGGCATGAAAGTCAGTTTTCCCAAATGAAACGCACCGGTTAATGTAAACTCAGTGAAACTGCCTGGTGTAACTACATTATCCTTATCATCAAAATATTCACTTCTTAAAGTCAGACCGAATAAAGAACTCGGATCCCAGTTCAGGTACAGGGCGGCTCCCCACCAGTTAACATTTCCTAAAGTGGTATACTTACGAGTCTGATCGGTGGCGTTAAAACCGATCCCGAATTTGGGAGAAAAAGTTCCATTTATTACGAGGTCAAACTGATTGAGTGAAGAAGTATCGCTTGTTGTACCTCCCTGGTAATTCAGATAAAATTTCCAATTGGCGTTTGGAAGAACCGAGAATTGGGCAATGGCCATTTTATTCTGACTCATTGTAGTCGTATTGTCCGTCGGATTGGATATACCTATCATGAATGCAGTCTTACTGCTCAATGTTACATCTGCCTTCAAACCCATATTATAAAAGGGACCATAGGAGAACATATAACCCATGGAGTAGTTCCGGTTCGAAGCGGCATCTACCACTTCATAACCGATATGTGTTCCCCATTTACCGGCAGTCAGTTTGATTTTATCGGTAATATTATAGTACACATAAGCCTGCACTACATTGGCGAGGGAAAAATAAGGAGTTGGAGCAGCTCCAATTGTACCACCCTGATATGCTTCATTATAAGAGAATTCCTGCGCTCTTCTTCCAAATCCGAGTTCAACAGTCACGCCTGCTTTTGACCAGCTGTGATCTGCCCGGATAGTTGCCATACCAAGCTCAAACGAATTTTGTGAATTCGTGAAGCTTGTATAGTTATTATTAAAACCTGGCGCATTGGCAAAATTGTATCTGTAATAAAGATCCAAAGAGCCTGAAAAAGTTGTTGCCGGAGAAGGAGGGACCGAATCAACCTTGACGGGAGGAGCTGCTGCCGTTTTAGTTGAATCCTGGCCATTCACATAAACAAAAGACACGATTGCGATAATAAGCAGTTTGAAGTTTTTAACCATTGCTGTTTGTTTTAAATGTTTACTGAAAATTGGCAGAATCCTGACCAGGGACCCTGTTTTAACATCTTCTCAGATTCCTGACCAGGGAATCTGACTTAACATTTTTAATGGCTAAGCTGAATCGTAATCGAAGCGGTTTTCAAATAATTGGATAGAGCGGAATCACTACACATATCAGCAAACTAGGAAGGGGTTTATCAGCGCGCATTAAATAAATATGTAATACTTATTTATAAATGTGAAAGTATTATTAATTCTAATTCTAATTTGTTATTGGATCATATATATTTTTATTTAATATAATAGAAATATTAGATTTTCTTCAAAAAAAACATATTTGCAATAAACATTATCCAATAAAAAAGGGCTCTGAATCAGAGCCCTTAGGGTAAAAAAATTATTAATTATTATCTCAGAAAGAGAATCTCGCGATATTTCGGAAGCAACCATTCGCTGTCATCAATAAGTACTTCCAGTTTATCTACATGATACCTGATTTTATCAAAGAAAGTATCTTTGATATCATCGCAGTAGGCAATCGCCTTCGCCCTGGAATCAGTCAGCGCATTGGCTTTTTTTCTTGCTTCGATCATTTTACCAACCTGTTCGCTGATCACGGAAATATGCTCTGAAATTTTTTCAAGGATTTGTTTTTGGTTGGCGAAAGCGGGTTCTTTCAGACCGATTTCCTTGAGTCCGATGATATTTTGTATTAGTGTATTCTGGTATTTGAAAGCAGGGGGGAGGATATGACTGGTACAAAGCTCACCCATAATCCTGGCTTCTATCTGCACTTTTTTTACATACTTTTCAAGCTCAATTTCATGACGTGCTTCCAGTTCTACGTGGTTTAAAACATTATTTGATTCAAATAAATGTTTTGCCTTTTCAGTTAAAAGTGCATCGAGTGCAAGCGGGGTCGTTTTAACATTGGGTAAACCTCTTTTTTTCGCTTCTTTTTCCCATTCTTCACTATAATTATTTCCTTCAAAAAGTACCTTTTCGCTGCTCACGATATATTCCCGTATCACGTGCATGATGGCGATTTCCTTTTTCTCTCCTTTTTCTATCAGGGCATCCACTTCTTTTTTAAAATTCTTAAGTGTTTCTGCCATGATGGTATTAAGAGAAGTCATCGCATTGGCGCAATTTGCTGAAGAACCTACTGCACGGAACTCAAATTTATTTCCGGTGAAGGCAAATGGAGAAGTCCGGTTACGGTCTGTATTGTCCAGCAGCAATTCTGGAATGCTGCGGTGCAGGTCAAGTTTAAGTATGGCTTCATCCTGTTCGTCGAATTTCGCACCCACACGTTCTTTAATGTCTTCCAGAACTTTGGTAAGGAATCCGCCTATGAAAACGGAAATGATTGCAGGAGGTGCTTCATTGGCTCCCAACCGGTGATCATTGGCCGCGGAAGCGATGGAAGCCCTGAGTACATCTGCGTAATCATGCACTGCCTTAATTGTGTTTACAAAAAATGTCAGGAACATCAGGTTGGTCTTGGGTGTTTTGCCCGGCGCAAGCAGGTTAACGCCTGTGTCCGTGGACATGCTCCAGTTATTGTGTTTCCCGTTTCCGTTGATACCTGCGAAAGGTTTTTCATGGAGTAATGCGCGCAGTTTATGTCTTCTCGCAACGCGGTCCATAATATCCATGAGCAGGGTATTGTGGTCCACTGCCACACTTATTTCTTCAAAAATCGGTGCGCATTCGAACTGGGATGGTGCCACTTCATTGTGACGGGTTTTCAAAGGAATGCCCAGCTTATAGGATTCCGTTTCAAAGTCACGCATGAAAGCATAAATTCTTTCAGGTATGGAACCAAAA
>JABDDT010000104.1:0-702 GCA_013287475.1 Bacteroidota bacterium | reverse complement strand
GCGTTGGCGAGGGCTTCATCTACTACAAAGTATTCCTGTTCCCATCCCAGGGTTCCGATGACTTTGGTAACATTTTTATCGAAATAATTACAAACATCCACTGCTGCTTTATTCATTGCTTCCAGAGATTTCAGCAGGGGTGCTTTATAATCCAGCGTTTCGCCGGTATAAGAAACAAATATGGTTGGAATACATAATGTTTTTCCCGGTTCGATTTCCATGATGAAAGGAGGAGAGGATGGATCCCAGGCCGTATAACCCCGCGCTTCAAATGTGGCACGAAGTCCGCCCGACGGAAATGAAGAAGCATCCGGTTCCTGTTGTATCAGGGCATCTCCTTCAAATTGTTCAATGGCAGTCCCGTCACCCTTGATTGCAAAAAAGGAATCGTGTTTTTCTGCTGAAGAACCCGTCAATGGCTGAAACCAGTGTGTATAATGTGTAACGCCCTTAAGTTCAGCCCACTGCCTTAATCCGGCAGCAATCTGATTGGCGACTGCGCGGTCAATTTTTTTACCGCCTTTTATTGAACCTGACAAGCTTTTGAATGCCTCATCGCTCAGGAATTCCCTGGCTGTGCGGATAGTAAATACATTTTCCTGAAAAATAGCAGTGATTTTTTCGGATCCGTCAAGGACAACATCTGAAGTTTTTGTTGACAGATCGTTAATTGCTTTTACTCTTAACGATTCCATTTAGAAT
>JABDDT010000103.1 GCA_013287475.1 Bacteroidota bacterium | reverse complement strand
AAAAGAAATATTTACCGGTTTTCCCTCGCACTATGTATTTCCATTATCCCGTCCTTATTCCTATCCTATCTCTGGCAGGATCCTAATCGCTGGTTACGCATTATAGCCATTATCGGAAGTATTCTGACGCTCTTGAGTTTCTATCTCTTTCTGATTTCTGCCTTTTCTCTCCGATTCATTTACAAAGAAGAAAAACCTGTCATGCGCTTTTTGATAGTTTTATCTATGGGTTCATTCATGCTGAAGATATTTCTTCAGAGTCTTACAATTTTCCCTGTAATTGGTGATGCCATATTTGGAAACAGGCCGATCATTATGGGATTTCTGCACCTGGTATTTTTGGGATTTGTAACTCTTTTTGTACTCGCTTATTTTATAAAGAAGGACCTGTTGAACATCAAAATTAAATGGACAGGGATCGCTGCGATCGTTTTTGCAGTTGCCGTAATATTGAATGAGGTTTTTTTGATATCTCAGGGATTCGCTGCCATGTTTATAAATGGAAGTAGTATATTTCCATGGCTTCTCTGGACCACCGGCGTCTTGCTGTTTGTTGGTTCAGTCCTGATAACTATAGCACGTATTAAAACCAGGAGATTGTTTTGAACCATTTATTTATCTCCGTCATTTTTGCGCATAAATTCCAACACATTCCTTGCCTGCTCATCAGTAAGATCCTGGTTTGGCATTCTGATAAGACAAATAGCCATATCAGCCTGAGCTGCAAGATCCCTGTCAAGCATAACCTTCGTGTTGGTTATCCAGTTCATGATCCATTCAGGAGACCTTCTTTTCGTAACACCGGACCAGCCTGGTCCGACGAGCATTTCCGTACTAAGTTTATGACAGGCAAAGCATTTTGACTCGAAAATCGCTTTGCCTTTGTCTGCCATTTCTTCATTCAGCGGGTGGGTTAATTGAACGTCTTTAAACCGTCCTATGCCTTTGGAATTTATACCCAAAAAAACGATGACCGTATCCTTATTTACTTTTTGAACAGTACTATCTGATGCGGCCGTAGTGTTATTGCTGGTGTTTTCCTTGTTGGACCCACAATGTATTGCGACAATACTTATAACAAAAGTCAGTATAAATAATAAAGTGCGTTTCATATTGACCGGTATATGATGGTTATAAAAATTATTTCTTCTTGGTGGTTCTGGCTAATGTTCTGATATAATTAATCAACTCCCACCGTTGCTGGTCAGAAAATATTTTTTTGTACCCAGGCATGGGAGCCCTGCCTTCAGAAAGTTTCCAGAACAGAGCACCATCCGATTCATTTTGAACAGCAACTGACGAATGATCAGCAGGTTTCGGATTCAGTCCCGATGCTGCGGGCCCGTCACCTCTTCCTTTGTCACCGTGACATGGACCGCAATTAGCAATATACAGGGCCTTGGCATCTGGCAGTACACTGGAATTACCGGCGAGAGGATTTTTGGTATTGTCCGCATCCTTGGGCGCAACCCAGGGTGGACTTTGTGCCAGGGTCAAAAAATAACTTAAACTGAATATAAATAATAAACCTGAAGCAAATTTAGATTTTACATTCTTGTAAATGATAGTACCTTCTTTCATATTATATGAGGGTTACTGGTTTTTGTAATATCCGTGTATATTTAGCGAAGATCTATAAAGTTACGATATACTGGTTGTCATATCATATGATTAATATCATATGATTTCAGTATCAGGGCTGACCGTCATCAGAAGCTGTTAATTCAATGGATGCTAATTTTGAAATAACGTTATTCTGAGTATGACCATATCATTTCTACGAATGCGTTATATAATTTATTAAGGTAAGTCTTAAAAATTGAAGATGCTGGGAACTCTTACAGAAATACAGATGAACAATCTGCTGACAATGCAGACAGTTGGACGCATCGGATACAGCGATGGTAAGAAATCATATATTACTCCGGTAACCTATGCTTTTGATGGAAAATATATATATGGACAAACCAATGAAGGCTTAAAACTGGATGTCATGCGGAGAAACCCCTTTGTCTGTTTTGAAGTGGATTCCATGCTCAATATGGCAAATTGGGAAAGCGTAAATCTCCACGAACACAGTTCTACACATGATACGAAAGAAACAAACCGGATAAAACGAATTATGTACAGAATCAGGATTACCGAAAAAACGGGCCGTTTCGAAAAACAATAAACTGCATATTTTCTGCCCGGAACAGATGGGTAAGACTTATTTTGAAAAGAACCATTAAATATTACCGCATCATCTGGCTGAGACACGACCTGCCTGCCGGTCTTTCAGTTTTCCTGGTAGCACTTCCTTTGTGTCTGGGAATTGCCTTAGCTTCCGGCGCTCCATTATATGCAGGACTTTTATCGGGTATTGTAGGAGGACTGGTTGTTTCATTAATGAGTGGCTCCCAGCTTGCCGTTTCAGGTCCGGCTGCAGGGCTTACAACTCTGGTGGCTGCTTCTATTATTTCACTAGGGGATTATAAAATATTTTTACTCACAGTAATTATAGCGGGTTTGTTTCAGCTTCTTCTTGGACTGTTGAAACTAGGGGTAATTGCGAATTATTTTCCTTCTTCAGTAATTAAAGGAATGTTGGCTGCTATTGGAATGATACTCATTTTCAAACAGATTCCACTGGCATTGGGATATGACCAACCCGATTTTTGGTCTGGGGGTTTTATTCATTTGTTTTCTGTTAAAAATCCAGTGGCTAATTTTAAAAATTTCAATCAACATATTACGAGTGGTACCGTCCTGATTTCTGTTCTTTCTTTGATTATCCTTATTATTCTTCAATTGCCCGGGGCAAAGAAAATGAAAATAATACCCGCACCATTGATTGTGGTGGTATTTGGTGTTTTAGCCAGTTTGCTGTTTGCAGGGATTTCTTTGCGTATTTCATTAAAGCAAACGCAATTGGTGAATATCCCTCTGAATATATTTGCAAACATTTCGTTCCCTGATTTTTCGAAATTATTTTCCAATTCAGAAATCTGGAAAGACGGAATAATCATCGGATTGCTCGCGACTTTAGAAACTTTACTCTGTATCGAGGCTGTAGATAAGCTGGACAGAAGAAATCGCATTACGCCTGTCAACCGTGAAATCATTGCCCAGGGTTTCGGGAATATGGTATGTGGATTTTTGGGCGCAATACCCATGACAGCAGTTGTCGTAAGAGGCGCGGCAAATGTTGATGCAGGTGCAAGAACAAAACTGGCCGCGTTTACTCATGGGCTTTTTCTTTTGCTCGCGGTGTTACTCGTTCCTTTTCTGCTGAATAAAATTCCTTACGCATCATTGGCCGCGATTTTACTTGTAACGGGTTACAACCTGACGAAACCGAAGCTGTTTCGTAATATGTGGAGTTTGGGGTGGAAACAATTTATTCCATTTATGATCACGATTATCGTTATTCTTACGACCGACCTGCTTATCGGAGTAAGCATCGGACTACTCATATCTGTTTACTTTATTGTCAGAAATAATTTTAAGGCAGAATATAAAATTTTGAGGACGGTCCACAATGGAATCGAGACCCAATACATAAAGCTCAACAGTAATGTTACTTTTCTGAATAAGGTCAAGTTGCGTGAGGCACTGGATGAAATTCCTGAATACAGTGTATTAACGATCGATGGTAGTGAATGCAATTTTATTGACTATGATATTTTGGAAATCATAAGTGAATTCGGAAATAAAGCGCATGACCGCCATATAGAATTACATTTAAAGGGCATAGAGAAAGTGGATGTTTCAGCAGTACATTAAAAAAATATTTAAAACATGGCAATCGAGAAACACTTTACTAATAAAAGCGGATGGTTGAGGGCCGCTGTATTAGGTTCAAACGATGGTATTCTTTCGACCACGAGTCTTGTCATTGGCGTGGCAGCCGCGAGTGATGCGAGGAGTCCGATCATTCTGGCAGCTTTGGCAGGATTGGTTGCTGGTGCATTGTCCATGGCAGCGGGAGAATATGTTTCTGTCAGTTCGCAGTCCGATATAGAAACTGCGGAATTAAAAAGAGAGCAAATTGAACTGGATACCATGCCTGAAGCGGAGTTGAAAGAACTGGCTGGATTTTATACAAACAGGGGATTGGATAATGAGCTGGCGATGAAAGTTGCCATTCAACTTTCAAAAAAGAATGTATTGGAGGCACATGCGAGGGATGAACTGGGGATCAATGAAATCACAGAACCAAAACCTTTGCAGGCCGCATTTGCTTCGGGTACTTCATTTGTAACAGGAGGCCTGCTTCCTCTTTTAGTATCCATATTTGCCCCAATAAAATATATGGTATTGTTCCAGTATTCATTCGCCATAGTATTCCTGGCATTTTCGGGCGTAGTCGCAGCTGAAGTAGGAGGGTCAAACATTTCAAAAAGCGTAATCAGGATTTGTTTCTGGGGAACCATCGCCATGGGTGTTACGGCCGGTGTCGGTTATCTGTTTGGAGTGAAGACTCCGTGAATAGGCAGGAAATAACTTCAATATTCCACCAACATTGATAATTAGTTTTGCGCCGGCTTATATACTGATATTTCCTGGTACAGAATGTTCACAGGGTTACTACAGATTTCAGTATCAACTTTGCCGAAACAAATTTTATTGAATTGAGATCTGAAGGGTTAAAAAATTTATTCTTTTTTATATTAGTGGTTTGGAAATCTGCTGGCTATGCACAGAGCGGAGTTATATCGGGTACTGTCAAAGACTCTGTTTCTCTTCAGCCAATTGAATATGCTTCGGTCAGCTTGCTGGCATTGAAAACAAATAAAACCATCACAGGCGTAGTCACAGATGCAAAAGGAGTATTTAATATACCCGTCAGTGAAAATGGCACATACATTTTATTTGTAGAATCGATCGGATATTCAGCATTAAAGCTGCCCCCTAAATTATTTAAAAAGGAAGGCCAAAATGATCAAATTAACATTATTTTAAGTCATAAGGTCGCCTCCTTACAGGCTGTTACAATCGTTGAGGGACAAAAACTCGTTGAAAACAAACTGGATAAAATGGTTTTCAATGCAGAAAAAGACCTCAGTTCCCAGGGAGGTGTGGTAACGGATATTTTAAAAAAAATACCACAGGTTTCAGTGGATGTGGATGGAAATGTTGAATTGGCGGGAAGTTCCAGTATTCGATTCCTGATCGACGGAAAGCCTTCCACGGCTTTCGGCAGTAACATAGCAGACGTACTGCAATCCATCCCGGCCAGTCAGATTAAAAGTATTGAAGTGATCACCAATCCCGGCGCGAAATATGATGCGGAAGGACTGGGAGGTATTATAAATATTATACTGAAGCACAGTATGGTGAAGGGTATCAATGGCAGCGTTTCGCTGACTGCTGCGAGCCGTAATGAAAATGGATCTTTAAACCTGAGCGTCCGGAACGGGAATTTTGGAGTAAATGCATTTGTAAACGGTAATGTGCGAGTACCCGCAACTACACCTTTAACAAGTACCCGTATATCACAGGATACATCGTTGAAACAACAGGTCATTTTAAACCAGGATGGAAGCAGCCGCTTTTATCGTTATGGTGTACAAAGCGGACTGAGTATCGATTATACATTGCGAAAAAGGAATAATTTTTCTTTTACTGTGAGCGATAATCATTTTGGCAACAACAATAACGCATTACAGGACCAAAACCAGACAAGTTTTGATAACCAGGGAGCGTCTCTGGGAACCATACTCAGTTCGAGTGAAACGCAGAGTGGGTTTTCCCTTCATAGCATTAATTTGAGCTTTGATTACAAACGAACTTTTAATAAAGAAGACAGGGTATTGGCACAGTAGATAATAATATGAATAAAACGGTTACCGCAAGGCTGGGACTTTTGCCATTTTCCAACTCTTCACTTGAAATTGGTGCCAGTGGCCAGATAGGAAACGTAGGTGATGCCGGAGCACCCAATCAAAGCACTCAATCAAAAGCTTTTGCATTGGATCTGAATTACGTTAAACTTTTCAGCCCTATCCTGGTGAATATTAAGGGACAGTATAATTATGTTTTTGTCAGTAATCAGAATTATATAAATCAAAATGATTCCAGCATATATACTTTCAGTAATAAAACGACTACGGGTTTTGGACAGATATCGCTTCGTCCAGCAGGGGCATCAAATAATTTCGTAAAAAACCTGGAAATCGCATACCGGTATAGCAACTTCATTTCACCCAGCGGCTCTTTTTGGGGCCAAAAGAACAATATTTCAGAAGCAGCCTTACTTTATTGGCTGAGCTGGAGATCTGTTTTAAAATGTGCTTACCAATGGAATAATAGCAATAGTACTTCCATCGGGAGCGAAGGTACAACGACTCAGTCAAATTCTTTATTTATCCAATTTTCAATCCAGCTTTAAATAAGTTTAAAATGAAAAGAATATCTATAAAAAGTGTTTCCGTTTTACTGATCTTAGGATTAGGGTTGTTCGTTGGAATCACATTCGTTGGTTGCAAAGCAAGTCAGCAGGTATCTGCTAAATCAGGTGTGCAGTTGTGGGCCGAAAATTGCCAGCGTTGTCACAACACGCCTTCGCCTTCTTCATTCTCACCTGAACAGTGGGAAACAATCGGAATGCATATGCAAACCCGCGCACTCCTTACAGACGAAGAAAAAACTAAAATTGTAAATTTCCTCAAACAATAAATGTTTCAGCTGCAATAGTAATTTACAATTACCTTGAAAGGCCTGAGCGAATCAAATGAATGAACAAATTCAGAACACACAAAATACTATCCGGTCTCACAAGTGGATTGATTTGTCCATTCTGAATCTCTGTATTGTTGCTCTGTTGGGCATGGTATTAAGAAGTAAAATTGTTTTTGAGCTGCCCTTTATTAATTATAACCATTTGCTGGACGCTCATTCCCACTTCACTTTCGGGGGCTGGGTAACACTTATTTTAATGACTCTTTTTATTTATGAGTTATTACCCGAATCCCTTAATAATAGACATATATATCAATGGTTGCTGGGCGGCATCGTAATATGTGCCTGGGGTATGCTGACAACTTATTTAATATGGGGATACAGTTCAATCTCAA
>JABDDT010000102.1:1703-7064 GCA_013287475.1 Bacteroidota bacterium | reverse complement strand
TCGTTAAACAGAAACAGGGTTGCTCTTCCTTTTGGGAAACTGGATTTTGGAATTAGCACATCATACATGTTTGTACCACTCGCCGCAAAACAAAGACTATCGCGACTGATTCCTAAGAGATAAGTTTTTTTATTTTTATTGTAAAGCGAATCACCCAGCGATACACGAATCTTAATCGTTTGATTGTTTTGTTCTGTCAAAGAAAGCTGACTGGCAAACTGATCAATATGTGGCAATGGATATGTTAACACCCGATTATTTTTCCATTTAATGTGCGCAAAATATTTTCTGGGATTCCATGCATCAAAGGAAAATTTTCCAAGGCCGGGTAAGGTAGTTTTAAAGTTTGTTGCAATGCTATCCCGGGTATCCGTTACCCAACCGGATACTTCAAGTGGTTCACCCCTGGCATTCAAAGCCCTGAATGCAAAGGTAGCTGTCGTTCCTGCAATGATGGAGCCGCCTTCGGGATAAAAAAGGAGCCGCGGTGCACTTGTATCTTCTGCGTCAACGACTGTTTTATTATAGGCTTCTGTAAGTGATCTGGGATCCGGATTCCCTGCATTGATGATATACACAGGCTTAACAAAAATTCCGTTGCTGTCGTGAAGAAGAATATTCCTAGTGTATGCTCTTATCCAATAATTTCCCTCTTTTAAATATGGGGGTAGTAAAATATTTCCACTCGTTCTTTTCTCCCCGACATTCAATAGCACTTGGCTGATAACACTGTCCTTATCGTTTACAAGGTCCAGGAATATGTTTTTGCCTTCGTGAATGGGTCTGAGTGAAACGGCATCAAACATGTAAATTTTAAACCAGATGGTTTCACCGGCAGAATAAAACCATTTATCTGTTCCCACAAAAAGCTTCTCTTCAGGGTTTTTGCGAATGCTCTTAATGAAATTTCCCGCTAATTTATCAAGCGTTACAGGCACATTCTGCTGTGTGTATCCTATACTGCAGGTAATGACCAGGGTCAGGAATACAATAACGCTTTTTCTGTTAAGCATAGCAATCGATTTAATTCTGATCTGCAGTTAGTGGTAAAAACAATACTGCTAAGTTAAAGCATTTCCCCTCTTGTTGAAAGGTTTACGCTTTGCACGATTGTTCCAATGATGATCTTAGATTTTATTTTTCATCGCTTCTTTCACATGATCAGATAGTCTTAACGTAAGTGCAACCAGGGTCAGTGTAGGATTCGGAGCCCCGGCTGTAGTAAAACAAGATGCTCCCGCCATATATAAATTGGAAATGCCATGTACTTTGCAATTTGAATCCACGACTCCCTTCCCTGGATCATTACTCATACGGGTTGTGCCCATATGATGCCATCCCCCTCCGGTAAATGAAGGCCATGAATTATCATTTTTATCTACTAAATATTCCATTAATTTTACCCGCCCAACATCGGCCCGGCCAACTTCCCGTCCCAGTAATTCATAAATCTTTCGAATACTTCTTTTCTCGAGAGGCGTTAATTCCCAATGCAGATTGGCGCGGGGAACTCCTAAACCGTCTTTTTCAGTATCCAGGGTTACTCTTGAATCAGGATTAGGCGCCTGTTCGATTCGGGTGAAACATTGATAGCTCTTACTGCCAGAACCCGGAACCAGAACCTCTTTAGAGGCCCTTCCATAAGCTCCGAAAAAACGATCTCCGCTTTTTCTGGGGTCATCCTGATTCCAGGCTTCTATTGCCGGCTTAAGTTTTTTCGCCACATCCAAAGGCGTAATGGCAACAGTGCCATTTAATATGTTGAATTCTTCCTGTTTTTTTGAATTTATAGCAAGCTCAGCCCTGGCTTTTGTAATACCAAATTCATACTTGTATAATTTCAATGGGTCAGGTTTGAAAAGCCAAAGCTCGGCGGATTTAATTTCGAGATGTTCCATGAAATAACGTCCAACCAGATCATTGTTATTACCCAGACCCTTCGGCAACTGTTGGTTGGAGGCCAGCAATAATCTTGCATTCTGAATAGAGCAACATGCAAGTATAAAATGCTTGGCCCTGACCCTATGCTGCTTTCCTGCAAAATTCTTAACAATCACTTCCTTTACTACAGAGGCATTTTCATTGGTAAGAATATTGACAACATTTGCATATGTGTACATATGAATATTTGGTGACTTTACAATATCCATTTTATATTTTGTACCAAATCTTGTCGGAGGGCTGAACTGCCACATTTTATTCCATACGATTGAATCGCTTTCAATAAGAGGAGCCATCGCAGGATCTCCTTTTTGCCAAAAATCCATTTTATAATTGTAAGGCCCGAGCTCTAATTTTTTATGTGCCCGTTCATAATATGGATCAAGATCCGTTTTAGTTATAGGCCAGCCACTGTGATCTACCCAACTGCGTTTGGAAAAATCAATGGGATCGAGGGGAGAACACCATCCGGCCCAATGACCGGTGGTGCCACCGAAATAATGTAAACGTGCTGACATCAACGGGAAATATGGCTGACCGGTGGTTTTGCCTCTGTAAAGATCCTGGACTTCCGGATCGTATTCAAATCCCCCGCCTTCAAGAAGAATCACTTTATAAGGAGTATTATTCCAATCAAGAGCCATACTTATCCCGGCAGCACCAGCGCCTACAATACAAATATCTCCCTCAATCAAAGAATTATTTTCCAAAAATCTTCCGTCAGTATGCATACATATATTTATTGATTCATACTATATAAGAGTGCACACTGCCTGGCTTCTGTTACAGTAAGAACCCATCCGTTTACTATTACTGTATGGTCTGTTTCAAAATCATGTTTAATTTTTTGATTCATCAGATTCTGAATAAATAATTCTTTTGAAGATGAAGGAATTTTGTTTCCCGCAAAATCAACCGACAATAAATCTGTAAGTTTATCTACTCCTCTTTCTGTAGGAGTTTGTAAGTAATAGGTCTTCCCTATCTCCATAATTGTTTTAACATCGCAGATACCTGACAACCGGGCTGGTTTGTCCAGTATATTATAGAAATCCGAACTGCGACTCTTGCAGCTTATTCCTGTTATCATGATGGCCGTAGTGCCGACAGCGGATACAGAAAGAAATTTTCGTCTTTGCATGATCTCAAAAAAGTAATATTAAAGTTAAGGAATACACCCTAACTCGCCCGCTTCCCCTGCATCAGCATATCCACTGCATGATCAAAAGATCCGGCACGTATAACTTCACCGGCATTCACGAAAAAGATCTCATCTGCGTTTTGTATAGTATTTAATCGATGGGCAATTATAACCCGGGTAGTGGATGCGGGGAGTTTTTTTAAAATATCCTGGAGTATCTTTTCTGTAATGGTATCAATATTGGCGGTAGCTTCATCCAGAATAAGCAGATCAGGGTTTCTCAAAACAGCACGCATGAATGCGATCAGTTGTTTTTGCCCGAGGCTTATGCTTTCCCCGCCTGAACTAAGAACCGTATCCAGTCCGTTTTCAAAACTGGCAAGTAATCTTTGCAGGTTTGCCGTTTTGATTACTTCTTCTAATTGTTCATTCGTAAATCCGAAGTACTGATCATTGCCATACAATATATTATCACGAACCGTTCCTGTAAAAAGAAAAGGCTCCTGTAATATAAATCCGATTCTTTGGGTGCGTTCCCCCGGTTCAAAAGATCGGATATCCCTGCCAATGAGTCTGACCTCTCCCTCAACAGGATCATAAAGACGTGCAAGCAAAGAGGCTGTGGTTGTTTTACCGCCTCCGGTCGGACCCACCAGCGCATACGTTTTACCTCTTTCCAATTTGAAATTGACATTGTGCAGAATTTCCCTGCTTCCATCATAACCAAAATGCACATTCCTGAATTCCACCAACGTATTTGTTCCGGGAAAACCATTTGATGCGTTCACCGGCTGCATTTCATTAAAAGTGGTATAATTATCCGATGTTATTACAGGCAGATTGGATTCCATATTCAAGACATGTGAAATGCGATCTGCGCCGGCCATCGCCACCTGGAAATTCGTCCAAAGTGCGGCGAGCTGACGTAAAGGATTATAGAAATTAGTTGCATAAGCAAGATAACTGACAAGCAGTCCGATGCTGAAGCGACCTGTAGAAATCAGGTAAATGCCCACGGTCAATACGATCAGCTGGGCGGCACTGGCAAAAAAACCATATATAGGAATGAAAATATTATTGGCAACGCCGGCAGATTTCGCGGCATTATAATTCAGCTCATTGACTTCTTCAAATCGTTTCCTGAAATAATCCCTGCGGTTAAAAGCAATGATGACTTTAAAATTATTCAGGCTTTCCTGGATCTCCGCGCTGAGTCCGCCTGTACGCTTTAAACTGGTCGCATTTTTTTTCTTTACCCACTGCGAAGTCATTTTAGTGAAAATAAAGATCAATATTCCAGGAACCAGTGTAACGACGCCAAGCCGGAAATTTATTGACAGTAAAAAAATTCCGGCGCCTGTCATCGTTGCCAGGGTTCCGATAAACTGCATAAGCGACTGTGAAAAAAAAGTATTTATCTTATCCGTATCGTTATTGATCCGGGAGATCAGGTCGCCGGCTTTATTCTGATTAAAAAATGCAAGTGGTAATTCCTGTAATTTATTGAAAACCGTGTTCCGCAGTTTAAACAACATCCGCTGACTTATACCACCCATCATTTTTGTTTGCGTATAACTGGCGCCAAATGCGACCAGTGCAATGCAAACAAGCAAACCTGCATTTATCAATACTCCATGATAATCTTTGTGCATTACATATTTGTCAATGGTATGTCCGACTATATATGGATTCAGGAGGGTTAATCCAGAATTGGTCAGTATAGCCAAACATGCAAGGAATAAGTTCTTTCTTTCTTCCTTTATCAGTTGTAAAAGTTTTTGAAGAATGCGCAGGTTTGACGCTTTCTCCTGTTTTACGGAAATATCATTGAGGTTGTAATTCATGTGTACTTTGTTGTGATTGATAAATCTGCACATATTCCGTGCTTGTATTCATCAGGACGTTGTGCGTGCCGGATGCAACGATCTCGCCTTCCATTAGCACGATCACCTGATCGAATTGTCCTGCCGTGGCTATTCTTTGTGTAACCGAAATCAATGTGATGCCCGGATAATTTCGCCGGACATTCTGCAATATTTTAATTTCAGTCTGGGTATCTACACGGGCAGTGAAATCATCCAGCAGTAGTATTCGGGGATTTATTGCCAGTGCTCTTGCCAGCATGATGCGTTGTTTTTGTCCACCTGAAAGACTAGTTCCTCTTTCTGATACGACTGTATTTAATTTCTCCGGAAGAGAATCAATATAATCTTTCAACTCAGATGTTTCGATTGCTTTCGCCAGAGATTCATCCGTTACCTTGTCACTGAAAGCGATAT
>JABDDT010000102.1:0-1693 GCA_013287475.1 Bacteroidota bacterium | reverse complement strand
CATGACTGTAAAAATTTTCTTTATTATAGTCATCAATATTTCTGTCATCAAAGAATACGGCCCCATCGTTTGGTTTGATCAATCCTGTTAACAAATAAAGCAATTGTGATTTTCCTGCGGCTGTTGGACCTATAATAGCGAGTGTAGAACCTGCATCGACTGAAAATCCAATATGTTTTAGAACAGGTTTTTGTCCATACACAACAGATACATCATGCAGGGAAACATTACCCAATAACGGTTCTTTGACTGTTCCCTGATCTGCAACATCCGGCAAATCCAGCACCAGGTGTAATCGCTGATAACTCGCAGAGGACTGGGCGATCACATTGCTCATGAACCCGATCAGGATAATGGGAAATATCAGGAGAGAGAGATAACTGTTGAAGGCTGCAAAATCGCCCACTGTCATCGTATTGTTGATCACAAAATGTCCACCTAATGCAAGAATAGTAATACCGGCGAAATTCGCTGTGAGCACTATAATGGGTATCAGCCATGCAAAAAGACGGAGAATACTCAGTCCCAGACTTTTTGCCTGGTCATTTGCCTGAAGGAATTTTTCATATTCAGGCTGTTGGGAATTAATTACGCGAATGAGTGCAGAACCAAGTATGCTTTCATTTATTACTTTATTTAAACGATCAATGATCTCTCGGCCTTTCATAAAAATGGGCCGCACTCTTTTAGTCACTATATAAAAAGCGCCACCGATGATTGGAATAATAGTGATCACTGCGAAAGCTAGTTTCCAGTTAATGGAGAAAAGCATGAAACAGGCGCCGATAATAATAATGAGTGAAGAAGCGATCGTAACGATGGCCTGTGAAATAAAAAGCTTGACCGAATCCACATCGGCAGTCAGATTAGTCAGCAGTTTTGAAGGATTGGTCTTTTCTATAAATGCATAACTCTGTATGGAAATTTTGGAAGAAAGTTTTGTGCGAAGATCTCTGGCAACCCGCTCCGCTGTATTCGTTTGAATGATACTTTGTAAATAGGTAAAAATAAAAATGATAAAGGCGGCTGCCAAGAATTGAATCAATATCTTTTTCAAATCATAATGAGATGGATATGCATCGATGCCGCTTGCAATGATCCTGGGCAGGATCAGGTTGATGCCATTACTCAACAACGCCAAAAAAAATCAATAGAAATATCATGCCCCTGTAAGGTTTCAGCAGACTACTTATCCCCGGGCCCTTTTGAATTGGTTTGCCAGGTTTAATTTCTTTTTTTCCCATGAAATGATTAATTAGTTGAAGTAATTCTGTTTCCTGAAACTGTAGACGATCTTACAGATAAAATATTTTAAAAAAAGTTTTTCAGGAAAATGCAATGCAAAGGCGAAATTGACATCTTATCCTTTAAAAAACGAATGTTTCACTGAATTTTCACCGAAAAAATATTGTATTAATAAATAGATTCATCTTTCGAACAACCGACATTAATTTTCTGTAATTAAAATATCAACCAATGAATGAAGAACAAACCAAAAAGTTTATTCAGGGTGGAATGTGGGAAAGCTTAGCTGTCGAACTAAATGGGAAATAAATTTAATACGGGATATAAAAGCAAAAGCATTTCCAGCTTTTGGACTTTCTGAAGGACAGATACATATAAAAAAATATGATGTAGGGTTACAAAACTGCTCCCAGTGGTTACAAATCTCAAACGCGTCTAAATCACCGGA
>JABDDT010000101.1 GCA_013287475.1 Bacteroidota bacterium | reverse complement strand
TTTGGGTGAGTGATGATGCAAACCATATTCCCGTTCGCGTTGAAAGTCCGATCAGTGTCGGTAGCGTAAAAGTTGACATGATGGATTTCCGCAACAGACGGGCCCCTCTGAGTTCGCTGATCAGTCTGAGGTAGTACTATATCGATTTCATTATAACCCTTCTAACATGAAAAAACTCCTGAAAGTTTTAGGTATTATCGTGCTCAGTATCCTTCTCTTACTCGGAATCATTGCAGCTTATATTAAAACTGCCTTACCTGATGTTGGACCTGCACAGCAAATAACTATTGCGAAAACATCTCAAAAAATAAAACGCGGCGCTTACCTGGCAAAAAGTGTAATGATTTGCATGGATTGTCACAGTAAACGTGACCCTGTATTTTTCTCCATGCCCATGGTATATTCCACGATCGGTGAAGGCGGAGAACAATTTGATCAGTCTATGGGATTTCCGGGCGTTTATTTTTCTGCGAATATTACACCTGCAGTAATTGGCACCTGGACAGACGGAGAGATTTACAGGGCCATTACGACCGGTGTCCGAAAAAATGGAAAACCCATTTTCCCTGTTATGCCTTATCATTCATACAGAAGAGCTGATCCGGAAGATATTGAATCCGTTATTGTTTTTCTAAGGATGCTGAATCCCATTCAAAATATAGTTCCTGAATCCAAATCAGATTTTCCAATGAATATTATTCTGAATACAATTCCTGAAAAAGCCGAACCCCAAACAATTCCCCCGTCCGGAGACAGCATTGCAAATGGCAGGTATTTATTTAATATTGCTGCCTGCCATGATTGTCACACACCATTTGAAAAAGGTAAGTTCATTGAGTCCATGGCAATCGGTGGCGGACGAGTATTTCCAGTACCCGGAGGGTTGGTAACTTCTGCAAATATCACGCCTGATAAAGAAACGGGAATCGGATTATGGTCCCGGGATATATTCGTTAAACATTTTGCCGCATATAGGGACAGTACAAATGCACATCGGGTGATTCAGTCTGGTGAATTGCAAACCATCATGCCTTGGACGATGTACGGAAATATGACGGATGCGGATCTTGGAAATATCTATGCGTATATACAAACTATTAAACCCATTAAGCACGAAGTTGTAAAATGGCACCCGGGCAAATAAGGATACAATTATATATTTAGTACATTATTTAAAACTGAGTCAGGCTTTCTATTGCTTTTTCCATTTGCATACTGCGCGATCCTTTAACAAGGAATACCGTGTTATTAAAATTCCTGGATGCAACCCATTTGCCGGCTTCTTCTGAATTCTTAAAACTTTTGTAAGGATGTTTGATTTTTAAAAAGTCGCCGCCGACAAGTACTACATCTTTCCATTTATCAGTATTGATCTGCTGAAGGATATGTTCATGTTCTGTGATGCTTTCATTCCCCAGCTCCGCCATAGCTCCTAATAGTAATATTTTATCAGCACCGGGGAAACGAACGAAGTTTTCAATAGCCAGCTTCATGCTGGAAGGATTGGCATTGTATGCGTCCAGCAGTATGGTATTGCTTCCTGCTTTGATCAGTTGCGAGCGACTGTTGGAAGGTTCATAGCTTTCAATTCCGTTTTTTATGGCATCCGGTTGCACATTAAAATAATTACCTGCACATACAGCTGCAAGCACATTTGGCAGATTATAATCTCCTGTCAGGTGGGTTTGTATAATTCCTGAAGGCTGGCCTTTTGTAATGCTGACAGATAAATAGGGTGTTAATGTTTCTGTTATACCCGTTATATCAGCATGTGCAGTTCCATACGAAATAATATTTTTTATAGTTCTGCTCATCTTTCTCAGATAGTCATAATCCCACATTACGAATACAGTACCATCATGCATACGAAGATAATCATAGAGCTCTCCTTTTCCTTTTTTAACGCCTTCGACACTCCCAAATCCTTCGAGGTGTGCTTTCCCGACATTCGTAATCAGTCCATGGGTTGGCCGGGCATATAAACAATAACCGGCAATTTCACCCAGGTGATTGGCACCCATTTCAATGATGGCGATTTCAGCATCATTTTTTATTTTCAGAATTGTAAGAGGAATGCCGATATGATTGTTCAAATTGCCTTCTGTGGTATATGTTATATATTTTTCAGAAAGTACCGCATGAATGAGTTCTTTGGTGGTTGTTTTCCCATTACTTCCTGTAATGGCAATAAACGGAATTGAAAAATGGTTTCGGTGATGAGCTGCGAGTGACTGCAGAGTCTCCAGGGAATTATCAACCTGTATCAATCGATCATCCTGAATAGCGGGTGATTCGTCAATAATCGCATAGACAGCACCGTTAGCAATCGCGCGGGTGGCAAAAAGATTGCCATTAAAATTATCTCCTTTCAGAGCGAAAAAAAGATCTCCCTTTTGAACCTTGCGTGTATCTGTACAAACAGAAGGATATTGTAAATAAAGGCGGTATAAATCTTCAATAGCAAAGGGGTGATTAATATTTTCCTCGAAACCAGGTTTGTCCATATTCAATAATGTATTAATGCTCTTCAGAATTTACTTATTAGCTTTAAGCCTAAGGCTTTTGGCTTTGAGCTTAAAACGCAAATCTAATAAACATAAAAGCCATCACGTATTCGGCGTGATGGCTTTTATAAAGCTTTTAAATTAAATAAGATTATTGTTTTCGTGCGTTTTGCTTTCTTTCTTTATAGCTGATACCGGTTTGTCTTCCGTTACCTGCTGCACTACCAACACGATCCATTGCACAGCGGAAACCAACCGTAGAGCTTGCCTGGTCTTCTTCCATGAAGCGGCGTGTTCCGGGTCCGAGCCAGTATGCACGATCATCCCAGCTTCCTCCCTTAATAACCCTTGACTTATCGCTGATAAGAGTTGTTTTACCGTAACCATAATTGATTCCGGCAATGAGGGAGTCACCATCCAGGTAGTTGATTACATTTCCTTTCTGATAGTTTCTTCTGTTTTCGCTTTCTTTATCAGTCACATCACGGTATTTAATTCTGCCCAGGCTGTCTCTTTCTGGTTTTCCTTCCTTGTTCAGATCCATCGTTTCGAATTTGTTACCACGGAAAGGAGCTACACCATTAACGTCCTGAGATGAAAGAGGTCTGAATACATCTTCAACCCACTCACTCACGTTACCGGACATATTATATAATCCAAAACCATTAGGATAAAAAGAAGTTACATCTGCAGTATACACGGCATTATCGTTCAATCCACCGGCAACTCCCATATTATCTCCTGCTCCTCTTTTAAAGTTAGCCAGGAAGGTTCCCTGCCATGTACCGCGGCGTGAATCACGCAAACCGTTTACATTCTGGCTCCAGGAATAAACCTGTTTGTTTGCTACCAGTTCTTCACCTCTTTTCTTATCTGATGTACTGGGAGCAGGGTTCTGATTGATGTATCCAAGCGCCGCATATTCCCACTCTGCTTCAGTTGGCAGACGGTAAGAAGGAAGCAGAATTCCATCTTCAAATGTTACCTGCGTACGGGGTGTACCATTAGGATTTTTAAGTTCGTTCTTTTTTGATTTTGCGGCCGGACCAGGTGTTGCCTGATATTCACCCACCAGGTAAGACTTGGTGTTGAAATTTTCCTGTCCGAGCCCCTGAATGTTTTTCAATGAATTCTTGTTGATAAATCCGCGATCTACCAGCGCTTTTTCATTCACACGATCGGTTCTCCATAAACAAAAATCTTTAGCCTGTCTCCAGCTGACACCTACTACAGGGTAGTAATTATAAGATGGATGACGGAAATAGTATTCAACCAGTGGTTCATTATAGGCGAGTTCACTTCTCCACACCAATGTATCAGGAAGTGCATTATTACGCACTGTCTGATATTCATCTCCTTCAAATACATTATTTATCCAGTACAGGTATTCACGATAATGCACGTTGGCAACTTCAGTTCTGTCAATATAAAATGAGTTTACTGTAACACGACGCGGAATATTGTTCCAGTCACTCATCACATCCTCTTCAGTAGCACCCATGGTGAATGTACCTCCCTGAATAAAGACAAGACCCGGACCTGTACGCTGTTCTTTTTCCTTGGACACCTGGTATCCCCCCATGTTCTTATCATTATAATTCCAGCCGGTAACAGCAGAAGATTGGACTTTTGGTTTACAAGAAGCCATTGCTGCGGCACAGGAAGCAAGGATAACGAGATTTTTGAAATTCATAGAAAACGAATTTAACCGTGATATGTTAAGTATAGAAACGTGGTTTTGAAACAAATATTGTAAAAATTACCCTTTGAAAGTATAATACGCTAAGAGCACGAAAATAGTTTGTTTACCGGGAAAAATCCCGTTTCGGGAATGTTAAACCCGTTTGAAATGTTGGCCATCTTTTTGCTTAGCTTTGCTGATTCCTTGAAACCTTTAACTTGCGCAATATTCTGGTTATGTTTGCGTTGGATTACCGGAAGTACAGTCCGGTCATGCACTGCCTGTTTCGAAAAACGGTCTCTGAATGGCAACCATTATTGGAACTCACTAAAAACCACATGATTAGCTATTGAAAATCTCTACCCCTAATTGCTGAAATGAGACTGAAATTGTAATTTTTTACAGCCTTGTCTCATTTTACAGTCAGTTCCTTTTAAAGCTAAATTAAATTACATGAAACGACTGTTTTTCCGTCTAACTGCTATTTTGTGCGGCCTCTTATCTTTTTTCCTGGTGAATGCCCAAACAAACCCGATCAATGTAGTCACAACTGCAGTGCCATTTTTGAGAATATCACCTGACGCGCGTGCTGGTGGTATGGGTGAAGAGGGTCTTGCAACTTCACCGGACGCAAACTCGGGATTTTATAACCTTTCTAAAACTCCATTTTCGCAATATAAAACAGGGATTGGTCTTACTTATACTCCCTGGCTTCAGGATCTCGGCTTGAACGATGTGTACCTGCTTGCAGCTTCCGGCTATCACAAAATTAATGACAATGAAGCCATCACGGCTGACCTCCGTTATTTCAGCCTGGGAAGTATCCAGTTTTCCGATTATAACGGGAACAACTGGGGTGAAGGAAGACCCAGGGAATTCGCTTTTGATCTGGGTTATTCCCGAAAACTTTCTGATAAACTGGGTATCGGATTAGCTCTGAGATACATAAATTCAAACCTTACGCTGGGGGCTGCTGCTGCTTCAGGAAGCATTTCAGCTTATAAAGCCGGTCAGGCATTTGCTGCCGATGTTTCCCTGACCTATAAGGACCTTAAAGCAAATAGCGAAGGCTGGACTTTCGGATTTGTATTGTCAAATCTTGGATCAAAAATCGGATACACAAACGATGCTACCCAAAAGGAATTCATTCCTGCGAATATGGGTCTGGGAGGAAACTATACCAAGGTATTTGACGAACAGAACAAAATAAGTTTTGGTCTTGACCTGAATAAACTCCTCGTTCCCGCTCCTCCTGTCCCTGCCAGCGGAACTGATACCGTAAGCAGTGAAGCCCTGCAGGAATACTATAGTCAAAGCGTGGTGAGCAGCTGGTTCAAATCTTTTAACGGACAGTGGAATACAGTCAATGCTTCCATCGGTGCGGAGTATACCTATATGGATCAGTTTTCTTTCCGCCTTGGATATTTTTGGGAGAGTCAGGATCAGGGTGGCAGGCAATATTTTACCATGGGTATTGGGTTAAAATATAATATTCTCGGATTGAATTTCTCATACCTTATCCCTTCAGGATCCGGAATTACAAGAAATCCGCTATCCAATACGATCCGCTTTGGACTTGTTTTTGACCTTGACGGACCAGCTGTAGGAACAACTAATACGGACCAGTAATATAAATTTTTGAAAAAAGGGGAAACCGGATAATTGAAAGCTTATTTTCAATTGTCCAATTTCATTTCCGCCAGATTAGTGGAATAAATTACCCTTATGTCTTATCGCATTGGCCTGGGAACGGATTTTCATCAACTGGTGACAGGTAGAAAATTATGGCTGGGTGGAATTGAAATTCCTCATCATAAAGGTGCGTTGGGTCACAGCGATGCCGACGTTCTACTTCACGCCATTTGTGACGCTTTACTTGGCGCACTCAGCCTCGGAGATATCGGTATTCATTTTCCTGATTCAGACAACAATTTTAAAGGAGTTGACAGCAAAATTCTTTTGAAGAAAACTTTTCAGCTGATACGGCAGAAAGGATTCAGGATCGTGAACCTCGACACAGTGGTTTGCCTGGAGAAACCAAAAATCATGGCCTTTGTACCTGATATGCGACTCGTGATGGCGGAAATCCTCGAAATGAATAAAGATGATATTTCTATAAAAGCAACAACCACAGAAAAACTCGGCTTTATTGGCATGGAAGAAGGCCTAATGGCACAAGCAGTTGTATTGCTGAGGAAAGTGGATTAATTACCTTTGCGCCCATGTCCATTCCGGTTAAAATCATAAATCAATCGAAACACTCTTTACCTGCCTATGCAACTACCGGCGCAGCCGGTATGGATCTGAAAGCAGATATTCCTAAAACGATATCTCTGCAGCCTATGGAAAGGCAACTGATTCCCACAGGAATTTTCATTGAGCTGCCACCGGGTTATGAAGCCCAGGTAAGACCACGCAGCGGACTTGCTCTGAAACACGGGATAACTTGTTTAAATTCTCCAGGAACAGTAGATGCGGATTATCGCGGAGAACTGAAAGTTATCCTCATCAACCTTTCCAATACCGAACAACAGATTCATCCGGGCGACAGAATTGCACAGATGGTTGTAAGCAGGGTTGAAAAAGTTGACTGGCATCCTGTAACGGAGTTGAATGAAACGGTCAGAAGTGAGGGTGGATTCGGACATACGGGTAAAGCGTAAGCTCAAAAACTAAAACAGTGAGAAGAATACTAACCCCCTGGAAGACGGGATTAATTTATATTTCTTGGTTATGGAAAATGTTGGAAAGATTTTTCTGAATTGGAGTCTTGGTTTTTTGCTGGTTTTTTTCGTTGGAATTGCTGCAACTTCATGTCGCTCGGCTAAAAAAATTACAACCGCTATCAGTAAAAAAGATACTGTCCAGAATATAAAGGATACAACTACCGCGGAAGATTTACATGCTGATTCTCTAAAATACATCCAGC
>JABDDT010000100.1 GCA_013287475.1 Bacteroidota bacterium | reverse complement strand
GGTCGCACTTCCTGGTCCGAAATTATCTGTAAATCCATAGAATAAAAGGTCACTCATCCCTATACCTGCCCATTCAGCAAGCAAAATAAGCAAGCCAGTACTCGCTAAAATTCCAAATAAAAATATTAAACCAGCCTGTCTGCTTTTTTTAAAAGAAAAGATGAACAAAGGAATTATGCCGAAAATAGCTGTTAACCGAAACCCCAATCCCAGTCCGGCAAAAAGACCACCCATGAAAGCATAATTATTTTTATTACAAACGATACAGAAATAAACCGCAATAATTATACTGGTAATTGCATAGGTCTCCGTATAAGAAACATATTTGCCGCCCGTAGATCGCCAGAGAAGTGAAAGTCCATAAAGGCTCATCGCAATTAACCCGGCACGGCGGTTTATAGTTTTTTCTGCAATTTTATAAAGCCCGTATATTCCTGCCGATTGAACTGTAATTCCCAGTAATCTGGGAAACCAATAATTGACTCCAAAAAACCTGTCGGAAATTCCAAACATCAGGAAAATAAGAGGCGATTTGTTGTCCACACCTCCGCTATAAGGGACCATACCATTTCTGATCCAGTTACGGCCAATATATTGCCACATGGATTCATCAAATGTTAAAATCATGGGCTCAGTCAGAAAAGAGATAATACATTGGATTATTGCAAGAATTAATATTAATTGCAATGGCTTAATTCGTGAATTCTTATTTGCCACCGTTAATTCCTGCATGCCTTTATACTTTAACAGTAGGTTTTAAATTCAGATAACAGACACATTTTAAACAGGTTTCATTTTTATCCATGTCCAGATTTTTTCTAAATTGAATGGCGCTACGGCTGTTTATGATGGAATCCAATGAATCTGTTTTAATATTACCATAAGCTTCATGGAAAAAACAGGGTCTCACAGTTCCATCAGCTTCAATCACTGTGGATACCCAGGGCGCATTACATTTTTTATAGGGAAACTCGTTATAGCCATAATAAGCAGCATAATAATTTATGATTTTTTGCAGTTTCTGGGGCGATTCGGAAATAAAATGATGTTTGAAATCCTCTGCAAATTGAACTATTATATCCTCCAGAATTTCCTTAATTTCTCCCAGTTCCGATTCCGCTAAAACTATTTCCTGTTGCCTGTTCTCAGCCCATGTGGTCTCCCTGTTGAAAGCTGTGCTGCTCACGTCAGCAGGAAGGAAACTTATCGAATTGAGATTGATTTCTTTTGCAGCTCTGATAATATCTGGCCATTTGCGAAAATTAAGGCGCTGTATCACACATCTTCCGGTTATTTTAAAATGAGGATTAATTGAGCGCACGGACTCAATTCCTTCCTTTAGTTTATTAAATGCTCCGGGAATATTCCTGATTCTGTCGTGTAAAACTCCACCGCCATCCAGGGAAACAATAATGTCATCGACCCATTTCACCAATTGTGAAGCATTTTTTTTAATTGTCAGGCCGGAACTGAGCAGGCTGATTTTAATATTCCGGCTCTTCAATATTTCACAAAACCTGAAAAATTGGGGATTCAGCAGGGCCTCTCCTCCGGACATCACCACTCTTTGAGTCTGATATTTTTTTAATGTGGAAAGCAATCCCCTGATATCCGTTTCATTTAATTGCTTGAGATTGGAATTCCCCTTCCAAATATCACACATTACACACCGGCAATTACAGGAACTATGTGGCATTAAAATAACAATCGGCAGGCTGCTTATTCTATCGGTTTGTAAACTAAGAAACCGGTTATACGATTGATATAATGATTGGATTGTCATGATGCCGTTATGCAGATCCATGGAAACGGATCATTTTTTCTGAACATTTTATTTTTTAAACTATAAGGATTAAAAATAATTTTATGTTTAAAATTCAACAATGTATTATAGGAGTGATGAAAATAAAAATCTGCCATCTCATCAAAGCCAGTCGAATGATAATATTCCAGACTCCTCTGCTTTGCTGATTCCAGTTCATTAGGATAGTAAAAATGACTGTCAAGAATATGGATTTCTCCGGCTTCGCTTAAAAAGGAAAAAGCATCCCGTACAATCCTTTCAATAGAGGGGAAATATTGAATGGATGCTGCAAATATAATAACATCAAATTTTTTACCGGGGTGTATGTTCTTTAGTCCGCCTGGATTAAAACTGATATTGGACATACCCGAAAAAACTCTTTGGGCCTGACTTATTTCCGTTTGGTTAATGTCAACTCCCATAACCGTTGATTTTTTTAAGGCGGCCAGTTTAGCTGAAAGCCATCCATTACCACAACCTATTTCCAATATGGACAGTGGTTTGTTCTTATTGCCCAGATAATTCTTTAATCTTTCGCAAGATCTCTTCCTCGCCTGCCATTCATCATGATGAATATGATTAGGGTCAATAAAAGGTAATTGCACCACCTGCTCATCCGTATAAACTCTGTTTTCACTTTGTCTGGAAGCAATATAAATTTCTTCAAAGTTGCTTTCGGACATAGAAATACTGAGGTTATTTATAAACATATTGCTTGTACTTAAAATCCCTGCAATTCCGGCTGACGGTACTTCCACATACGATGCAAGAGCTTTATTTCGTATGGATATTTATGCATATTTATATTGTAGCGTATACCCGATACCAGGCGGATAGCCTTCCTTTTGAAATTATTCAATCTTATATCAGTTACTGTTGGAAAGTACCCGTTTAATACCGTCTCAAAATTTTTTATTTTATCAATCATTGAAGGAGTAAGCCAGGGAGTCAACGGGTTCTTTCTAAGATCAAAATTTTCCCATGCCGGACTTATCCAGTCTTCAAGTTTCTCAGGAAATTTAAATCCTTTTGCAAGAGCCTGGTTGTAGAGATCAGAACCTTCGGTTGCAACCGGACTATAGGTGTATAACACTATTTCCGTCCCGGGATTAATACGTTTTATTTTCTTAATAAAGCTGATTTCAAAATCAATCTGAGCTTCCACTTCATCCTGGGTAGGTGCCGGTGTTCCCAAAACGAAAGAATATTCGGGAATAATATCGAACTTTTTCATTCTTGCGGCAAATAATGCAATTTGCTCACCGCTTTGCGTGCCACCTTTATCCATTTGTTTTAGAATAGCATTATTGCCGCTTTCAGCACCAAAGAAAATAATTTTGCACCCGGCGTCCCTGATCAGGGCAAGCGTAGAATCTTTGAATTTATGCATGGTATCAATACGAGCCATGCCCCACCAGCTCATTTTCTCCGGTAAAATCAATTTTGCAAACTCGACGGTTCTTTTCTCTGATACAAAAAAATTGTTATCATGAAATTCAATGGCGTCCGCTCCCCATTTATCTTTTATATACTTTATATCCTTATAAATTTTCACAGCAGATTTAGCCTTCCATCGGGCTTCGTAGGTTGGAACTACAGCACAAAATGAGCAGGTAAACGGACAGCCAATACTTGAATGATATGCCAGTGTTTTCTTTCCCAAATACGTTTTTCCAAGATATTTATCCATGGAATAAAACTCAGTAAGTTTATCATAAGGAAGTTCCGGTAAATTATCCTGTTCTATCAGTTCCTCTTTCAATGTTTTGATTATCTTGTCTCCGGATTTATAAATAAGATTTTTAATCAGCTCGAAAGGCTCATTCTTATCCAGCGCATCAATGAGTTTTGGAAAGCAATGATCGCCGGGGCCATTGATAACAAAATCGACATACCCGGAATGAAGAACAGATTTATATTGATTGGTTGGGAAATACCCTCCCCAGATTATTTTAATTTCCGGGAAATATTCCCTTACAGCTTTAGAAAAAGGAATCGCCTGCTTTAGCTGGGGTCCAGGCATAACTGTAAAGCCGATATATTTATAACCGCCTGTTTCAAGGTATTGCATAATTCTTGACAACGGGTCCTCCTCCCGGTTGCCATCAACTATAACCCATGGGTATTTGCCTTCAACTGATGCAGCGATGTTCAGGATGGAATTCGGCACACGGTGCTTGGCAACTGCGCTTCGCGGATTTACTAATATAATTCCATTCATAGAAATTCCCGGAGTAATAAAAACTCCCCTCCTTTAGGTACGTCAAAGGATTCGGGTCGGTTGCAAAATGCCCGATTTGCGGGGGCAAATACAACCCCTTTCCTCCTGTTTCCGTATTCACTTACAGGAGGGGTCTGACATACTTACGAGACCTGCTAAAAATGCTCACGGCTTTTAAAAGTTTACTGTATAATTCCAGCTTTTTCGAGCAGGGCAAAGATGTGGTCGTCGCCTATGATATCTGGTCTGATTCCTATGACTGTCAACCTGGTAACCTGATGTTAGACCTGGATGAACTGATCTTTTCGGGACTAATTAAAGATATAGACATCCGAAATAAGACGGTTGCCGATATCGGATGTGGAACTGGCAGGCACTGGCAGAAATTATACGAAAAAACGCCATCTACGCTAATGGGCTTTGATGTATCCCAGGGCATGCTGCTTAAGTTAATGCATAAATTCCCATCGGCAATAGCTCATCTCACTACGGACAATCTTTTAAATTCACTAAAAGATTCTTATATAGATTGTCTTATAAGTACTTTAACAATTGCTCATATTAAAAATATTGAAGAAGCCATTTCTTCATGGTCAAGGGTTTTAAAAAGTGGAGGAGATCTCATCATCACAGACTTTCACCCTGCCATGCTCAAAAAAGGAGGTAAGCGCAGTTTCAAATATGAACATGGAAGCCTGTCGGTAATAAATTATACTCATCCATTAGATAAGGTTAAGAAAATCCTGTTTAAATACGGTTTACATGTCATAAGGCATGTTGAAAGAATAGTTGATGAAGAAGTAAGGCCGTACTATGAAGCACAGGACGCACTGCCCGTTTATTGTCGGTTTCAGGATACCCCAATTATTTACGGATTACATTTAAAAAAACAATGTGCTGCTGAATAATGTAACGCTCATAAATGAGAGCCGGCCAGTTGATATTACCATTTCAGGTGAGAAAATCACGGGCATTGGACCCGTCAATAAACAGAATGAAACTGATCCTATACAAATCCACTTTACAAGCGCCACTGTTTTTCCCGGACTGATCAATTCACATGATCACCTTGATTTTAATTGCTTTTCCGTATTGGGACAAAGAAAATTTGTCAGCTACACGGAATGGGGAAATTATATTCACAAAATATATAAGGATAATATTGATGCTGTATTAAAAATTCCGCAAAATTTAAGAACGGCCTGGGGAATGTATAAAAACCTGCTGACGGGAATTACAACTGTTGTTAATCATGGGTCTTATCTTAAACTGGACAATCCTTTAATTAATATCTACCAGGAATCGCAAAATCTCCATTCTGTTAAGTTCGAAAAAAATTGGAAATGGAAATTAAATAACCCCTTCTTAAAAAACAGAGATTGTATAATACATACAGGTGAGGGCTCGGATAAACAATCTTCTGACGAAATTGATCAGTTGTTAAAATTCAATTTTCTGAAAAGAAGGCTGGTGGGTGTTCATGGTGTAGCTATGAATGAAATGCAGGCTAAAAATTTCAAGGGACTTGTATGGTGCCCCGAATCCAACCGGGTACTGTTAAATAAACAAGCCCATACCGCCGCATTAAAAGCCCAAACAAATATGGTTTTCGGTACGGATTCCACCTTAACCGGCAATTGGAATATCTGGCATCATTTAAGGTTTGCAAGATCTTTACGCCAGGTTGAGGACTCTGAATTATTTGGAATGATTACAAGTTTACCAGCTAAACTGTGGAATCTAAATAATGGCGAAATAAAGACAGGTAAAGAAGCTGATATTATCGTAGTTAAAAAGAAAACCGGCATACCGACATGGGAAGACGTATTTAAAATCAATCCCGAAGAAATCCTGCTTATCACTACTAAAGGAAAAATCAGGATGTTTGATAAAGCAATATACGACCAGGTAATAGGTCTCCCGCTTGATCTTCCCGTATTTAGCAGGCTAAGTCTGAAGGGAAGTATAAAATTTATAGAAGGCGACCTTCCATCACTGATCACGGCTATTAAAAGCTACAATCCAAACGTGCATTTCCCGGTTGAACCTTTAGAACCAATTACAAATTCTTTCCGAAATTTGTAACTTTTCGGAAGAATCATTTAATCATATAATTATACCAATTCATATGCCCGTCCCTTTTTTTGCTGATGCAGGTAATGAAGAAAATGAATATGAAATAAACTAAGGGAAGGTTTATTTAAAACCATTTCATTTATTTCCATTCCCCAAAGAAGCATGTGACTTCCCAGGTTCATTGTATTTACAATTCTAATTTCTTTATAGCTGATTGCCCATTCAGGAATAGGAAAATCATAGATCGCGCTTTGCGTTAGATTAAAAGGCAACTTGTTGCCTGATAACGGTTCGCGGTGGTGTTTTCCCAATTTATAAATGATTTCCTTGAATTCATAAGGGATCTCGGATACTACCATTTTTTTCGTCTCTATGATCCGTGCCAGTGTAACATTGGAATGTCTTAATCCAAATACGAATCTCTTGCTCCCGGGTATATCTCCAACAAGATCCATTGGAAATATATTATACCAGTCCCCTTCCCTATAAGAAATCAGTCTCACTTTACGGGGATAACTATAAGCAGCTGAATATGATTTTAATTTGTAAAAATCCTGTTCAGGTTTTTTGTAATACCTGTAAAATATTAATCTTGCCCTGATCAGATTAATATGGTGAATTCTTGTTCCGGTGAGTTTTAATAAAAAAAGGGTACCGTCAGGTTCTTCAATTTTGTTAAAGAAATTCAATTTTAACAAAGCTACTGTTTTATCATCTTCCTCTGAATCTTTAAAATACATCTTGAAGGGTTGAGTGATATCAAATGAATGAGTATTCTCATGTTTTGGAAACCAAACACCAAAAACAACCGGATTAAGACATAATAACCAGTGTGTAAGGGAAATATCAACACGAATACCTCCTGTTTCCAGGAAAACCCTTTCCAATATTCCATCTTTAACAGTAATGGTTGAATATTCAGTAACAGGTATAACGCCAAATAAAATATCCCGGAGAAGTTTCTTCATTTTCGTCTTAAATGTATCAAACAGAATCCAAATTGCTTTAATCTTTCAATATGAATAAAATCAAATTTATTTTTCATGGCTTTTCTGATTTTCATCGTTGTATGTATATACACCAATTGCTGCATATCGTTATAGTTTATAAAGATGGATACCGGATTTCCTGTAAAAAAGGATTTAATAGTCCCCTTCAAATTTGACCGCAATCTTTTTAAAAAGCTGTTGTCGAGTAATAGAGCCAGAACAGTACCTCCCGGCTTTAATGACAGTGCCAGCTTATCGAAAAGTAACTGAATATCGGGAATACAATTAATGACTGCAAAATTGGCAATTACAGCATCTACTTTCCGCTCAAAAGGGAATATATCATTCCAGTTTCTGAAATCGGATTTATCGTCGTCAAAGAAAGTAATCTTTGCACCAGGGAACTCATTGGATATCCGGTTAATGGCGATTTCCCGCATACCAACTGAAGGTTCGCAAAATAAAATC
>JABDDT010000099.1 GCA_013287475.1 Bacteroidota bacterium | reverse complement strand
AACCACTTTTGGAGGCAGATTATATTTTGGGAAATAATAATGTATATACTGAAATCCTTTCTGCAATCCTTTTTCAATAGGAGCCATTCCGCCAAAGGAGCCAAATTTAATATCCAGTGAATCCTTCACGGGCATATAACTGCTGATATGCCCAAGCCGAACAGCTTCCGGTGGAGCTTCGAGAGTGAGCCTCATAAACCAAGAACTAAGGAAATAATCCATAAACACCCCGAGATCAGAACCCTGATCGGGCGAAATCCCTGGACTTTTGGTGTGATTCTGCTCTGCGTATCATTTCAAATCACCCTGTCCTGGTTCCTGCGCGACGCATCCTGGTGGATTATTTTACTGGTTGCCTACCTCGGAGGCGCATTTGCCAGTCATACGCTCTACGTTTGTATTCACGAAGCCGCCCATAACCTGCTCTTTAAGAAAAGCTATTACAATAAAATCGCAGCGATTATTGCCAATCTTCCTTTGGTATTTCCCAGTGCCATTTCCTTTCAGAAGTATCACCTGAAACATCATTCCTACCAGGGAGTGGAGGAACTGGATGCAGATATGCCTTATCGTTGGGAAGCAAAACTCATCAATAATTCAGGTTTTGGAAAAGCACTCTGGCTTTTATTCTATCCCCTTTTTCAGATGATACGTCCGGGAAAAATTAAAGAAGTTTCCCTGATTGATAAATGGACTATTGTAAATATTATCGTACAGGTTACATTCATGTCATTCTTTATTTATTTCTTCGGATGGAAAGCAACTGCCTATATGACCATGAGTTTCTTTTTTTCTGTAGGACTTCATCCGCTCGGCGCCCGCTGGGTTCAGGAACATTTTCTCACGCACGGTGATCAGGAAACAAAGAGTTATTATGGTATGATGAATACGGTGAACCTGAATGTGGGTTATCATAATGAGCATCATGACTTCCCTTCTGTTCCCTGGAATAAATTACCTAAAATCAAAAAATTCGCCGGAGACTATTACAATACGCTTGGGCATCATACTTCTTACACAATCCTGCTTTTTAAATTTCTCTTCGACAGAAAAATATCTGTCTACTCCCGCATGGCGCGCGATAACCGGGGATCGAAAGTGAAAGGGAAGACTCTTGAGCAGGTTACGGTGAACATTGATCGTTGACGGTTGGCGGTTGGCGGTTGGCGGTTGGCTGTAATTTCTCATACTCTCACACTAGTTTTAGGCTTTAGGCTTTAGGCTTTAAGCTTTCGGCTTAAAAGTGGAAACGCAATCTTAAACCATGAACTGTATTTTTCCGGATAGCGAATAAGATCCTGGGAAATATCTTCCATCGTACGAAAGCAATAATCTTTCACTTCTCTTTTATCAGGTTCAAGCAGACCGGGGTAGTCACCTATATATACATGATCGAATTCATATTCGGTAAGACCGTTATCGAAATCGGTGCGGTATATAAAATCAAAAATTTTTTTGAGTGAAGTCTCAATGCCCATTTCTTCTTTCAGTCTTCTGAGTGCAGCCGCTTCAACTTCTTCTCCCGGACGCGGATGAGAGCAACAGGCATTGGTCCACAAACCAGGACTGTGGTACTTTCCCAATGCTCTCTGCTGTAAAAGCATTTCACCCTTTCCGTTGAATATAAAAACGCTGAAAGCCCTGTGTAAAAGGGCTTTCCTGTGTGCTTCCATTTTTTCTATCGTTCCCGTTTGCTCATCCTGTTCATTCACCAGGATCACTTCTTCATTTTGCATTTCTTTCTAAGCTTAGCGCTGAACGCGTAACGCTAAACGCGTAACGCTGAACGCAATTAATAGATATGCTTACTAAACAAATGTACAAACGTTTTGCTCGTTACGCGTTAAGCGTTAGGCGTTAGGCGTTAAGCGTTAGGCGTTAGGCGTTAAGCGTTACGCGTTTAAAACTGCTGTATCTGCGATTTCAAAAGCTTGCGTGCAAAGTGAATGCGACTTTTGATCGTTCCCAAAGGTTCCTGCAGCATATCCGCAATTTCATGATATTTATATCCGTCAAAATAGAGCAGGAATGGATTCCGGAATATTTCAGGCAGACCATGAATGGCTCCCTGGATATCGCGAATACGCAGATTACTTTCTGCATTACCTGTAATTACGGCCGACTGACTGTTATTTAAAAGATAGTCGTTTGGAGAAGCATCAAAAATTGTTTTCTGCTTTGCACGACGCCGGTAATTATTGATAAAAATATTTCGCATGATCGTATACAACCATGCTTTGATATTAGTTCCGACGTTATATTTATCCTTATTGGCTATCGCCCGGTATAATGTTTCCTGAAATAAATCCTTCGCTTCCTCGCTATCCCTGGTTAAAGTGATTGCAAACGGCTTCAAAAATTCAGCATTAGATACCAGTAACTGGTTGAATTCAAGAGCACCCATAGTGTCAAATAGTTTACATTATAAAGATAAAAATAATGCCAAGACGGAATGTCAGCAAAATGACAAGCGGAGAAATCTTATTGTTAAATTATTTGTCATACGGTCATGACATTAAAGCCTAAAGCTTAAAGCCCAAAGCCGAAAGCTATTTGATTATTGAAAAAAACTAAACTGGGAAATAATTAGGTTGGTAATAAAAAATGATAAAAGAAAGATTGAAGTAAGCGTTGGGAGATAAGGGTTAGACCTTAGATATTACTCTTGAAAAGGGTTTAGTCTTTAGGCTTTAAGCTTTAAGCTTTAAGCTTTAGGCTTTAGGCTTAAGAAAGGCTTTAAGCTTTAAGCTTTAAGCTTTAGGCTTTAAGCTTTAGGCTTAAAGAGACGGATTAAGCAAAACGCCTTCGTCCAACAATCGGTTAACAATATTGGTAATGGTAGAAGAGGCACGGAGGATATTGATGTGCCGCATGTTGTGAAGATCTGAACCTAAAAGACTTACGTATTTCTTTTTGATCAGATACAGGGCTAGTTCTTCCTGTTTTTTCCCATAATATCCGCAGAGGGACAGCAGGTTTAGCTGGAATATGCATCCAATATCATGGAGTTCGTCGTAGATGTTTTTGTGTGCCCCAAAGTATAAATATCGTTCCGGGTGAGCGATGATCGGTTGGTACCCTTTAATCTGGAGCTGAAATAGTTTTTCTTTCAGGTCCATTGGCTGGCGAATAAAAGAGAATTCAACCAGGACCAGATTTTTATGGATGGTAAGAAGGGGGACATTTTTTTCCAGCAGCTCATCCACATGTTCGTCCAGAAAATATTCGGCGGCGCCTCTGAATTCAACCTCCATCTCCAGCTCCGCCAGACGATCACGTACAAGTTGTGCCCCATGCTCAATGATCTCATGGGTATTTTTATACATCTCCCATTGCACATGAGGCGTGGCAATGAATTTGCGGTAACCCAGATTATACATGGCGCGGATCATCACAATAGAAGATTCCAGATCCGTCGCACCATCATCAATTCCCGGTATCAAATGGTTATGCATATCTGCTACCAGACCCGATAAATCAGTGTGCTCTATTTCTTTCTTTTTAAATAATCCAAACATTCGTTGGCGGTTGGCTGTTGGCGGTTGGCCGTTATATAAGTTAGTAATATATTATTGTTGAACTCCATTTATTTCGATCTCTATCCTACGACCCGCCAACCGTCAACCGCCAACCGCCAACGATTCAAGGTATTCAGCATAAACCGAACGAATCCCTTCTTCCAATTGGATCTTTGCTGTCCATCCCATCGCTTTAATTTTTGAAACATCCATTAGCTTGCGTGGGGTTCCGTCTGGTTTGGAAATATCTTTTCGGATTTCTCCTTTATATCCTACGATGTTTGCTATAAGTTTAGCAAGTTCAAGTATGCTGAGATCCGTGCCTGTACCGACGTTCACAAGACCTGGCTCATCATAATTTTCCATCAGAAAAAGACTGGCTTCTGCCAGATCACTTACATGCAGGAATTCTCTTTTCGGTTCACCCGTACCCCAGATGGTTACGAATGGTTCATTATTTACTTTGGCTTCGTGAAATTTACGGATAAGGGCTGGAAGCACATGTGAGTTTTTTAGATCATAATGGTCGTTCGGACCGTACAGATTGGTGGGCATGACTGAAATAAAATTGCAGCCGTATTGTGACCGGAATGCATCGCACATTTTTATGCCCGCTATTTTTGCAATGGCATAGGGTTCGTTGGTATGCTCCAGCAGCCCCGTCAGCAGATATTCTTCCTTCAAAGGTTGTGGAGCCATTTTCGGATAGATGCAGGATGAACCAAGGAACATAAGTTTTTTAACTTTTGATTTCCAGGATTCATAAATGATATTATTCTGAATCATCAGATTTTCATAAATGAAATCCGCCCGAAAAGTGTCGTTCGCCAAAATACCACCCACTTTTGCTGCAGCCAGGAAAACATAATCAGGTTTTTCTTTTTCAAAAAAAGAATGGACGGCTTCCTGATTCCGGAGATCCAGTTCAGCAGATGTTTTAAACACCTGGTTACTGAAGCCTTCCTGCTCCAGCTTATTTTTAATGGCTGAACCCACCATGCCGCGGTGACCGGCGATGTAAATTTTATCTTTTTTGTTCATGTATTATTCCCAGATCCTGGCCAGCGACAAAACAATACCGCAATGATCTGTCAACTGAAAGGTAAAAGAATTTGATTTGTCCGGAGATTGCTTTTGATAAATTTTGTCATCCGAGAGCTGAAAAATTTCAACCTGGTTTATATCCACATCTACGATCAAATAATACTTTACTCCAAAATTCTGATAACGGTCGAATTTTGCATTCCGATCCTTAATCTGGGTAGAAGGCGATAATACTTCCACCGCGATTACCGGCGGAAAATCAAGAAAAAGTTTTCCCGTTTCACCACAAACTACTGATGCATCGGCTTGAACCACGGTATCTTCCGTGATTTTAACATCTATAAAATTATATACTTTACAATTCCCGCGGCATTTTGAACTCCTGACTGAATTTACTAATTCCGCTATAATATTACCTGTGATTAATTGATGCCTCATTGACGGTGCCGGACTCATCGCATAAGGGATCCCATCGATGATCTCCCATCGACCCTCCCAGAGGCGGTAATCTTCGTAAGTATAATGTGGTAAAATATTTACCAATGCTGACATATTTTAAAACCACTCACTTTCAAAGGGATGGAAAAGGGTATTTTAACCCTGTGAATACTGGTTTTATCTTGAAGACGAGGGCTTTTTTAATTATGGGTTATGAGTTATGGGTTATGAGATTTGGGATATGAGCTATGGGTTATGGGATATGGGATATGAGATATGAGATATGAGATTTGAATTCCACTCTTATACTCCTATACTCCTATACTCCTATACTCTTATACTTCACTCTCACACTCTCACACTCTCACACTTGCTCTACTCGTGCTGATTCTTTATCTCAAACCCCGACTCTTTCAAAATCTTTTCACGGAGGAAGAGTTGTACGTCGGCGTGGACCATTTCTTTTACAAGTGCGGGCAGGTCGTATTTCGGCTTCCATCCCAGTTTTTTATATGCCTTCGTTGCATCTCCGATCAGAAGGTCCACTTCAGTAGGACGGTAATATTTGGGATCGACGGCCACCACCACTTTCCCGGTCCTTATCTGGAAGTCCGGATTTGCGCATGAAACGACTTCTGCATGTTCTTTATCATTCTCCCCTTTGAATTCCAGCTGGATGCCGATCTCAGCAAAAGACATTTTCACAAAATCACGAACAGTAGTTGTAACACCGGTGGCGATGACGAAATCTTCCGGCTCCTCCTGTTGCAATATCATCCACATCGCTTCCACATAATCCTTTGCATGGCCCCAGTCACGACGTGCATTGAGATTTCCCAGGTATAGTTTTTCCTGAAGACCCAGTCCGATCTTCGCAACAGCACGTGTAATCTTCCTCGTAACAAAAGTTTCACCACGCAATGGTGACTCGTGGTTGAATAAAATACCATTGGCTGCAAACATATTATATGCTTCCCGGTAATTCACAATCATCCAGTAAGCATAGAGTTTTGCAACCGCATACGGAGAACGCGGATAAAATGGCGTCGTCTCTGATTGCGGAACGGCCTGAACCAGTCCGTATAATTCAGAGGTCGATGCCTGGTAAACTTTTGTTTTCTTAACGAGGCCGAGCAGTCTAACGGCCTCCAGCAACCGCAGTGTTCCAATACCATCTGCGTTGGCGGTATATTCCGGCGTTTCAAAACTCACATGCACATGGCTCATCGCCCCGAGATTATATATTTCATCCGGTTTTGTTTCCTGGATGATCCTGATCAGGTTGGTACTATCGGTCAGATCCCCGTAATGCAAACGAAAATGAATATGTTTTTCGTGGGGATCCTGGTAGAGATGATCGATACGGTCTGTATTAAACAGGGAGCTCCTCCTTTTCACGCCGTGAACTTCATATCCCTTGTCCAGCAGCAGTTCGCTGAGATAGGCTCCGTCCTGGCCGGTAACACCTGTGATCAATGCAACTTTAGCCATGTTTATTTCTTTAAGAACTGCGTTATCTTCCGCAGTGGTTTCAAATATAATGTAAAAAAATAAGGCTTCAACCCGTTCATACGCCAGGCTTCGCGATCTTCCCTGTTCCCGCGAACGCGGTTCCTGACCGACATATTACTTACACCGCCTGTTCTCATCTTAACGATGAAACGGGGAATGTAGACCACCTTCATTTTTTCCTTTATAAAAATGCGCAGCATCATTTCGTAATCAGAAGCCGAATGCATCTGCGTGTTATACAACCCTACACGATCATACACAGATTTCCTGACGAAAAATGTAGGATGGGGAGGCATCCATCCCCAGTAAAATGATCTTTCATGATATTCGCCGGATTTCCATGTCCGCCTGACAAGTGAAGTATTATTTTCATCCACATATTGCAAATCTGCATAACAGGCCTGTACCGTCGGATCTTCAAAAGCTTTTACAACATGTGAAATTACCTGTGCATCTGTATACATATCATCCGAATTCAATATGCCGATGATATCCCCTTTGGCCGCACGTATACCCTTGTTCATCGCATCATAAATACCTTTGTCCTTTTCTGAAATCAATGTGGCCGTATGAGGATAAAGCCGAACAATTTCCAGTGTCTCATCCTGCGAGTGCCCGTCTACTATGATATGTTCTATATGCGGATAGTCCTGTTCTTCAACAGAACGCATGGTCTCTGCAATCGTTGAAGCGCTGTTGTAGGTTGCTGTGATGATGGATACAAGCATTTTGGATGACCGTTGACCGATGACCGTTGACTGGAATTAATATTTAATAATTAATAATTAATAATTCTGTCTCTAACGTACACGGCAGGATTACCTGTGTAAACTTTCATCGCTTCCAGATTTCCAGTTGCTACAGAGTTAACCGTCAGTATGGAATGAGATTTACAAATTACACCCGGACAAACAACCGCTTTACCACAGATCCAGACGCCGTCTTCCAGAATTATCTTATCATACTTTGGCGGAAAATTAGTTTTCGTATAATCATGATTTCCTGTAAACAGCACGGCTCCCTGCGACAAACAAACATTACTTCCGATAACCACATTTTCGATATTATCAATCCACACTTCTTCACCAAGCCAGCAATAA
>JABDDT010000098.1 GCA_013287475.1 Bacteroidota bacterium | reverse complement strand
GCCCTGTTTAGACAAACCGTGAACAATGTTCCGTTTGTTCGGGTTTTATTTAAAAAACTGTTATTAAGTATTTTTCCAGATCTATTTAATTCTGATGGATTGTGAACTGGGATAAAAACCAATGGCAGTATGATTCAGGGACTGTGGAGAGATTGTGTATAAGGGTGCACAATAATAAATATATTAAAAATTGTGTTTGTTCAGGGATGGTTTTCCACATAACCAGCCTTATAGTAGTAATAGATCTATTTATATAAATAATATATTATTAAATACTATGTCAGTTATCAACATTGATGAAGCCAGGATGCAGGTCGACCGAAAAGGTTTCCTGGATATAGCAGTTGATCCTGCAATAGATCTTTTTGCAGAAATTGAAAGATTGAAAAAAGAAAAAAATGCTGTTCTGCTTGCCCATTATTATCAGGAGGCCGACATACAGGATGCTGCCGATTTTATAGGTGACAGTCTGGGACTTGCTCAGGAAGCAGAACGAACAAAGGCAGATATCATTGTTTTCGCAGGCGTTCATTTCATGGCTGAGACGGCTAAAATACTAAATCCACGTAAAAAAGTTTTGTTGCCGGACTTGAACGCCGGTTGTTCTCTTGCTGACTCTGCACCAGCCGAATTATTCAGGACTTTCAGGGAAGAGCATCCGGATCACCTGGTAATTTCTTATATAAATTGTACAGCTGAAATAAAAGCACTTAGTGATATTATCTGCACTTCTTCCAATGCAGAAAAAATTATTGAAAGTCTGCCAGAGGAACAGAAAATTATTTTTGCTCCGGATAAAAATCTGGGCGCTTATTTAAATAAGAAGACAGGCCGCGACATGCTGCTATGGAATGGATCCTGTATCGTTCATGAAATTTTCAGTGTAAAAAAAATCACTGAATTGAAAATTCGTCATCCGCTCGCAAAATTTATTGCTCATCCTGAATGCGAAGAGCCTGTGTTAAGAATGGCCGATTTTATCGGATCGACAACAGCACTTCTTAAGTATACAAAAACCAGTCCTGCAAAGGAATTCATAGTAGGAACAGAATCAGGAATTCTGCACCAGATGATAATTTCATCTCCTGAAAAAATATTTATTCCGGCTCCACCTGAAACAAATTGTGCATGTAATGACTGTCCGTATATGAAACTGAACACACTGGAAAAGCTTTATCTCTGTATGGAATACGAAACACCAGAAATTAAAATGTCTGATGAACTTTTAGAAAGGAGCAGAAAGCCGATTGAAAAGATGCTTGAAATCAGTAGACGATACAATTTATGATTATGGGTTATGAATTATGGATTATTGTGAAAATACAATTAGGATATAAATTTATATCCCATAACCCATAACTATTATCGTCCCATATAAACCATGAGAATCTGGATATCAGTCGGATTTACTCCACTGATCCTGCTCGCCTGTCCGAGTGTACGCGGTTTTATTTTTTTGAATTTGATCAGCGCTTCCATAGAAAGTGCAGAAAGACGATCGTAATCAAAAGATTCGGGAATAGAGAGTTGCTCTAATTGCGAAATCCGTGTTACGAGTTCTTTTTCTTTTTTGATATAGGCTTCATACTTAAGCTGGATTTCTGCCTGTTCGAGGGCATAGGAATCGAAATGCCGGAGTTTATATGATAATTCAGTTATTCCTTCGCGAAGATCATTAAGGCCAAGGTTAGGCCTTAAAAGAAGTGCAGATGCTTTTTGCTTTTGAAGTAATGGCGACATCTTTTTTTTGCTCAGTAAATCTTCAGCATCTTTGGGATCCACTGAGAAATCCTGAAGTATTCTTGAAATTTTAATTACATCATTTTTCTTGATATTTACAGCCTCAAGCCTGTCAGATGAAGCTAATCCGAGGCTAAAACTCTTTTCAGTTAAACGAATGTCTGCATTGTCCTGCCGCAATAAAGTACGGAATTCCGCCCGGGAAGTGAACATTCTATAGGGTTCTTCGGTCCCTTTGCTTATTAAATCATCAATAAGTACTCCGATATAAGCTTCGCTTCTGTCTAAAATTACAGGCTCAAGAAAATTGATTTTCTGATGTGCATTTATGCCCGCCATGAGACCCTGACAAGCTGCTTCCTCATAGCCGGTGGTACCATTAATTTGCCCAGCAAGAAAAAGATTGCTTATTATTTTAGACTCAAGACTATGTCCAAGCTGAGTAGGAGGAAAATAATCGTATTCAATGGCATATCCTGGACGAAAGGCCTTGAAATCAGCAAAACCCGGTATATTACGAAGGGCTTCGTATTGAACCTCCTCTGGAAGCGAAGTACTAAATCCATTTACATATATTTCTACCGTATTCCATCCTTCCGGCTCAATAAACAGCTGATGTCTTTCTTTGTCAGCGAAACGATTCAATTTGTCTTCAATACTGGGGCAATATCTGGGGCCAATTCCATCTATCCTTCCTGTGAACATTGGGCTACGATCAAACCCGGTTTTTAGAATATCGTGAACAACCTGATTAGTATAAGTTATCCAACAACTTCTTTGTTCCTTCGGGAGGGGGATGTTCAGGTATGAAAATCCAACAGGATGCTCATCTCCTTTTTGTTCTTCCATTTTAGTGTAATCCAGGCTTCTTCCGTCAATTCTTGGCGGAGTACCTGTTTTTAAGCGATTGGATTCAAAACCTTCGCTTACAAGTTGTTCAGTTATACCGGTGGCTGCTTTTTCGGCCATCCTTCCTCCGCCGAATTTTTTTTCGCCAATATGAATGATTCCGTTGAGGAAGGTCCCGTTTGTAAGAACCACAGATTTAGAGAGGATTCGATTCCCCATTCCTGTGACAACACCCCTGACAACTCCTTTTTCTATAATCAACCCATTTACCATATCCTGATAAAAATCCACATTCGGCGTTTTTTCAAGCATTTCTCTCCAGGTAGATGCAAATAGCATTCTGTCATTCTGTGCCCTGGGGCTCCACATAGCCGGCCCTTTCGACTTGTTCAGCATGCGAAATTGAATCATGCTTTTATCTGTTACAATACCGGAATAACCCCCCATGGCATCAATTTCACGCACAATCTGACCTTTAGCCACCCCACCCATTGCCGGATTGCAGCTCATTTGGGCGATGGTCTGAAGGTTCATGGTGATCAAAAGGACTTTTGAACCCATATTGGCCGCTGCTGCTGCAGCCTCACAGCCCGCATGTCCCGCGCCAACGACGATTACATCATATGTTGAAAACATGGTGCAAAACTACTCTTTTAGAGGCTTAACGCTGAAGGCTTAAGGCATAAAGCAAGCATAATGTTTGAATTGGCTTCTAAACGTTCCACGTGAAACAATAGTGAAACTGGAAATAGCAGTAAGCTTGTTGATTCTTAATCCCTGAACTGATAGAAAGGGCTGTCTGATTAGGATCAAGTCCGTACCTAGTCCGTTGATCAACGGACTAGGTACGGACTTGATACGGCAGAGGTAGTAGTCTGGTAATTTCTCATAAATGATGATTATTGAAAACTTGAATAGTTCCACGTGGAACAAACTTTTACCCTAGGTGATAGACTTATAGCGCTTAAGCCATTTATCTTCCATGGTACGCATCTTTAAAATATCTGAAGGAGATTTGTCTTTATATCCGCATAAATGGAGAATCCCATGAAAAATCACACGGTGTAGTTCGGATTTGAAGGAGGAATTCAGATTTTTAGCATTATCCCTGACCCTGTCAATGCTAATATAAATCTCGGCAACGAGGGGTTTCCCCGCCGAAGAAAGACGAAAACTCAATATATCCGTATAATAATCATGCTCTAAAAACTCACGGTTAAGTTCAAGCAGGTAATGGTCGTCACAAAAAATGAAGTCTATTGACTCCAGCGTCTTTTTTTCCTTCCTGAAAATTGAAGGGATAAAAGCCTTCAGTCTTCCTCTTGAGGGTAAGTTAAATTTTGAAACAAAGTGTAATTGAACACGAGCCTTAGTCTTGATCATGTCATTTCCGAAAATCGTAAAGCCGATTGACCCAACAAAACTACTTTTGTTATTACAATGAAAAGACTTTCTGAGTTAAGAACCGGAGCCCGGGCAAGAATTCATTCCTTTGAAAAAAACGAAGTTTTCCTGAAACTTATGGAGATGGGCTGTGTGCCCGGGGAGATAATTAAAGTTGAAAAAATAGCACCCCTGGGTGACCCTATTTCTATCGCTGTTGCGGGTTACCAGTTAAGTTTGCGCCTGGATGAGGCTGAGAATATTTTTGTAGATCCCATACCAATATAAACAAGCCGTAAAACATTGAATTACAATATATTACATGCAAATTGGATTGTATTTCGGTTCCTTTAATCCGATTCATCATGGCCACCTGATCATCGCCAATCATGTAGTACAATCTACCACGCTGGATCAGGTCTGGTTTGTAGTTTCACCTCAAAACCCATTAAAACCAGCTGCCGGACTTTTAAACGAATACCACCGACTTTACCTGATAAAGTCCGCCATCGATGGCGAAAAAAAATTAAAGGTTTCAGATATTGAATTCAAGCTTCCCAGGCCTTCCTATACCATTGATACAATGACATATCTCAATGAAAAATATCCGAAAAATAGGTTTTCAATAATAATGGGCAGTGACAGTTACCAAAATCTTACCCGCTGGAAGAATTATGAACAGCTATTAAAAAATACGGAATTCTATATTTATATACGTGCGGGTTTTGAAAATATTCCATCTTATAAAAATGCAAAAGCAAATATTCTCGAAGCGCCTTTGTTACAGATTTCGGCTACCCATATCCGTAATATTATTAAAGAAGGAAAATCAATCAGATACCTCGTACCTGATATTGTTAAAGAAGAAATAGAACGCAACCGTTATTACCACTAGAGTTTCTCAAGTTTTTTTCTTTCTCTGAGTGGGAGAGACCGTACTACAAGTGCATAAGAATCATCAATCATTTCCCGAATGTGTTTTGCATTAATATGACCATCCAGGATAATTGTATTCCAATGTTTTTTATTCATATGAAAGGCCGGTATCACGGAACTGTATGCTTCTCTTAATTCCTCAGCTTTTTCCGGATCGCATTTTACATTGAACTTCAGCGGTATACTATCAAGGCTCATTAATAAAAATATCTTCCCGCTTACTTTAAATACAAGTGTAGTATCTCCAAAAGGGAAGGATTCCTTAGTGGATTTTTTTTTCAGACAATATTTTCTGATGCGCTCCAGATCCATTGCAGCGAAAGCTTTACATTTAGGAAACTGTTTTTAAACATTCAAAAATATGAGGTATTTCCTGATTTTTTTTCTGTTGCTTACCCAAGTTTTTTCCAAAGCGCAGTCGTTTGAAAAAATTCATTTCAAATACATCCTGGTAGATACGCATAACGATTTTTTAAGTAAGGCGGTAGAAGAACATGTAGCTTTTGATTCGAACCTAAAAGGCATTACCCAGTCTGATCTCGGCCGTATGTTGGCGGGCGGCATAAAAGTGCAGATATTCTCCATTTTTTGTGATGAACATTATGGAAAGGGATCTGCATTTTCCTATGCCAACAGGGAATTGGATTCGCTCTATGCAATTGCTGGCAGAAACCCCAAAAGCATGCAGATTGTTTATTCTTATAAAGAACTTATGAAAGCGGTAAGAGATCATAAACTTGCCTGTTTATCTGGAGTAGAGGGAGGGCATATGATTGAAGATAATTTGGATTACCTGGATAGTTTTTATAAAAGGGGAGTTCGTTATATGACGCTGAGCTGGAATAACAGCACGTCCTGGTCCACATCAGCCATGGAAGAAACGCAGCATGTGTTTATGGTTACACCTTACGGATTGAATGCCTTTGGTAGAAATGTTGTAAAAAGAATGAATGAGCTGGGAATGATGGTGGATGTTTCTCATGTCGGAGAAAAAACATTCTGGGATGTGATAGCAAATACAACAAAACCTGTGATTGCTTCACATAGTTCAGTTTATACGCTATGCCCGGTTTTCCGTAATCTGAAAGACGATCAGATCAGGGCAATTGCAAAAAACAGAGGTGTAATCCAGGTGAATTTTTATTCAGGGTTTTTGGATTCAACATTTTTGAGAAAAGTTGGGAGTTTCATTAAACTACACAAAGCGGAACACGATTCATTGGTTACTTTGAAAAAACCGGAATACGTGATCCATGATTATTTTGCGAAAAAATATAAAAGCGAATATGAAGATATGCGTCCGCCCCTTTCGCTTTTATTGGATCACATTGATTATATCGTTAAGCTCGTAGGCGTAGATTATGTTGGATTGGGATCCGATTTTGACGGAATTGATTCTTCTCCCAAAGACCTGAATGGAGTAGAAGATTATCCTAAAATTACTGAAGGACTTCTGAAAAGAGGGTATAGTGAAAAAGACATTCAAAAAATTCTGGGTGAAAATTTCCTTCGCGTTTTTAAAGCCCAAAGCTTAAAGCCTAAAGCCTAAAGCTCAAAGCCTAAAACTGGTTGTACGTTTGTTCCCAACTCTATTTTAATTAGCGGAGATCTAAAAAGAAGTTTTAAGCTTTGGGCTTTAAGCTTTAGGCTTAATAAGAGAGTAATCGCTCCACAGTCTCCCATAATCGCGCATTGGCAAGGAAATTTTTTTCAAGTTCAATATTAAATGGAATTGCGGTATCCAGTGAAGCGCAGCGCATGACTGGTGCATCCAGTAATTCAAAACAATGTTGCCCGATCCAGGCGCTTATCTCTCCTCCGATACCACCGGTAAGTGTGTCCTCGTGTAATAAGATTACTTTACCTGTTTTCGCGACTGCTTCGCGAATTGCTTCAAAATCCAAAGGCAGTAAAGTTCGGAGGTCCAGGATATGAAAAGAAATATCAGGCTTATCTTGGGCAAGACCCTGGGCCCAGTGAACCCCAGCGCCATACGTAATGATACTGATATCATCACCAATTCTTACAAGATTAGCTTTGCCGATTTCAGTATAATAGTATGGTTCGGGTAAGGGTCCGCTGATACTCCTGTATAAAACCTTGTGCTCAAAAAACAATACGGGATTTGGATCCATGATTGCTGCGTTCAACAATCCTTTGGCATCGGCTGGAGAAGAAGGATAAACCACTTTCAGACCAGGTATATGTGTAAACCAGGCTTCATTACTTTGAGAGTGGAAAGGTCCTGCGCCTACACCCGCACCGGTTGGCATACGAATTACCACATCTGCATTTTGCCCCCATCGGTAATGAATTTTAGCCAGGTTATTCACGATCTGATTAAATCCGACAGCGGCAAAATCAGCAAATTGCATTTCCATAACCGATTTGAATCCTTCCAGTGTGAGCCCCAACGCTGCTCCTACTACACCGCTTTCACATAAAGGGGTATTGCGAACTCTTTCATGACCGAATTTTTCAAGAAAGCCTTCTGTGATTTTAAAAGCGCCCCCATATTCTGCAATATCCTGGCCCATAAGGATAAGATTTGCATGTTTTTCCATGCTCTGCCATAAACCATCCCGGATTCCATCAATAAACCTTTTGACGGGAGATGCAACCGGATCAGTGAGCTGCCAGTCCAATGGATCAGTGAATTGCGGAGTTTTCGCATACATGTCCATTATTTCTTTTTCAGTGTCGGGGATAACTGGATTTTCTTTTACAGAAATGGCATTTTCAATTTCCGACCGGAATTCATTTCGGATCTCTTTGATTTTTTCTTCATTTAATATACCTGTTTCTATCAGCCAGCTTTCATAATTGGAAACCGGATCTTTTTTACTCCATGCTTCAAATAATTCGGCAGGAATATATTTTGTGCCACTGGCTTCTTCATGTCCACGCATTCGAAAAGTCATGCATTCTACCAGGTAAGGTTTTTGTTCCCGGATACAATACTCCCGGACACCCCTTATGGTATCATAAACGTCCAGGATATTATTACCATCAATCTGCACCGATTCCATTCCATAGCCGATTCCTTTATCAGCGAGGCGATTAGCGCGGAATTGTTCTTTCACAGGTGTACTAAGGCCGTAACCATTATTTTCTATTATGAAAATGACAGGCAGTTCCCATACGGCAGCGAGATTTAAGGCTTCATGAAAATCTCCTTCGCTTGTCCC
>JABDDT010000097.1:259-8174 GCA_013287475.1 Bacteroidota bacterium | reverse complement strand
AAGGTTTTATTTCCGTAGATAATCGTGTAAAAATTATGAGGAATAATTCTGCCCGGCTCAATTATGGAAAGCCGCAGATATTATTGAACAAAAATGAAGTGATATTTGCAAAGAAATATATTAAAAATAGTGGAAATTCTCTGGTCAGTGTCAAAAAACGAAGCTTGATTCCCTTTAACATATTCGATTCCGTTTTTATCAGATATGGTCTTCCTGTTGAATTAAAATATCTAGCCGTAATAGAATCTGAATTAAAACCAACTGCGCTAAGTCGGGTCGGCGCCAGGGGACCATGGCAAATGATGCCAGCAACAGCCCATATCCTCGGACTAAAAACTACCGGACAATGCGACGAAAGAACAAATTATTATAAGAGCACAATTGCTGCAGCGAGATACTTAAAGGATTTGTATACTGAATTTAATGACTGGCTCCTGGTATTGGCCGCTTATAATGGAGGACCCGGACCTGTATATAAAGCCATACGTGAATCTGGCAGCAAAAACTTCTGGGTTTTACAGAATTTTCTGCCTTCCGAAAGCAGGGATCATGTAAAGAAATTTATTGCAACTCATTATTATTTTGAAGGCAGGGGTAGTGAAACAACTTTAACCAGGGCAGAAAATATGAAATACAAAAAAATGCTGAATGCTTTTGTAAAAGCACAATATACACCGGTGATTTCTACAAAACAAAGCATAACATCAGAATACGGAATTTTTCAGGGAAATTTTCTGTCTGCCAATTTTGATATGAAACAACCAATAGGATTCAAAGTGTATGAAACAAAAGATAATTTCAGGAAAATTCAAAACATATCAGGAAATAATGAAACTTCCAGAGAGAAATTCAGGAGACTCATGAAGGAATCTGAAGAAAGCTTGAGAAGATCCAGTAAGATTGTATAGTTTGATCTTCAATTTTTGACGAAAAGATTCTGACAATTAAAAAAATATAAGTGTGAGGATTGCGTTATTGAGCCTGCTTTTTTTTGGAATTTCCTGTAACAGGGACTATAGTTATGAAGGTCCTGCACCTGTCGGACCTGTGAGCATCTTCACCAGTCAGGTTCCTGACGGAATAACTGCAAATGATAATAATGGCAGTGGTATTGAACTTGGTGTAAGGTTCCGGTCAACAATAGCCGGATATATTTTGGGGATTAAATTTTATAAAACTCCTGGTAATATCGGAATGCATTCAGCACAACTTTACTCCTTTGAAGGATCACTTTTGGCATCAGCAGATTTTGATAACGAAACAGATAGCGGCTGGCAGTCGGTACTTTTTTCTTCGGCTGTTCCCATAACTGCAAACACGACATATATAGCCGCTTATTTTAGCAGTTTGGGAAATTATGCTTATACTCCTTTCGGGTTTAATACTGCAATAACCAATGGTCCGTTAATAGGATTGGCGGACGGAGCCGACGGAATAAATGGTTTATATAAATATACCGGTATGCCCGCATTTCCCGGCCTTGGACATTTGTCTGATAATTATTGGGTGGATGTAATTGAATCTGGTTACGCGGGAAATAATTAATTTGTTATTTATCGTGCAAGTGCTGAATTTTCTGACGGGGCTGAAAGATACACAGGGACGGAGATAGTAAACAGGGTTCCTTCATTTTCTTTGCTTCTTGCTGAGATAAAACCCTGATGTTTTTCTGCGATTCTTTTACAAAGAGCCAGCCCAATGCCTGTACCTTTATACTCTGCAGCTCCATGTAATCTTCTGAACATTTCAAAAATCTGACTGGCATACTGCTGGTCAAATCCAATTCCATTATCCTCAACAAAAAGCCGGTGATACCCATTCTGAGAGCCATTTTTATCAATACCATTTTCTGTAAGCGTTAAAGAGGAAAATACTCTTATGATATGCTCACCTTTTTCTTTGGAAAATTTCAGCGCATTGCTGATAAGATTTTCAAACATCAGCCTGAAAAGTATAGGGTTTACTTTAAGTATGGGTAGTTTTTCAACCATGACATTTACTTTTTTTTCCTGAATGATTTGTTGAAAATCAAGCAGAATATCACTTATCATATTATTCAGATTCGTTTCTTCAAATGGATTTTCATCCTCAGAAATGCGCGTAAGAGATAATATGTCTTTGATGAGCAATTGCATCCGTTGGGCAACTTCGGAGATACGACCAAGATAATTATGCCCTTCCTGATCTAGAAGGTCCTGATATTTAAGGCAAAACCTGTCCATCATCATTCTCAACTTTCGCACTGGTTCCTGGAGATCGTGAGAAGCCATATAAATGAAAAAATCCATATCCTTATTTACGGATTCAAGGTGGGAGACATTTTCTAATAGTTGACGGTTGAGTTCGGAAATTTTCTCTTCTGATGTTTTTCGCTCCCTTATTTCCAGTTCAAGTGTTTTATTAATGGCAAGTAACTTTTGCTCCTGTGCAAGCAGCATTTGATTTTTGCGGTAAAGATCGATGTACACAGAAACTTTGGCTCTTAATAAATCAGGATTGATTGGTTTGAAAATATAATCTACAGCCCCTGATCTGTAAGCCTTAAAAATGTACTCTTCTCCATAGTTTATTGCCGTAATAAAAATAATCGGGATCTGACGCAACTTTTCTCTTTCATAAATCAGAGCGGCTGTTTCCAGTCCATTCAGATTAGGCATATTTACATCCATTAATATGAGTGCAAAATCAAACTCATGAAGTAAGAATTTTAAAGCTTCTCTTCCTGAATTGGCTTTAATAAATTGATATTCGTCCAGGCTGAGAATAGATTCCATCGACATCAGATTGTCGTCACGGTCATCTACCAGTAATATTTTAGGTCGCATAGTAAAATTTATTTGTAACACCAGATTCTCATGAGCGATAGGAGCTGGTCAATTTTTAAAGGCTTGGTAATATAATCAGATGCTCCTGCCTCAATACATTTTAACCGGTCTCCCTTCATAGCTTTGGCAGTTACAGCAATAATCGGAAGTAAACTGTTTTTATGTTCGCGCCGGATCTTTTGGGTAGTTTCATATCCGTCCATTTCCGGCATCATGATATCCATTAAAACCATATCGATCTTATTAGCAGTGTTATTAATTATGGCAATCGCATCTTTGCCACTTTCTGCTGTGATCACATTCATTTTATATCGTTCAAAAACGGTCGTTAACGCAAACAGGTTACGTACATCATCATCTACAACCAGCACATTTTTGCCAGTCAGGATATCCTCCTTCATCCTTATATTTTCAATTATTTTCTTTTTTTCCGGAGGGAGTTCATCATGCCTGATATGAAGCTGCAAAACAGTTTCTTCGAGCAGATGCTCAAGGGAATGAACCCCCTTGGTCAGTACTGTGTTGGAATATTGGTTTAAGTATTGCATTTCCTTAGGATTAAAATCCCTGCCGCTATATACGATAACCGGTGTAAGGTTCACTTTTGTTTCATTTATAAGTTGAATCAGGTCATGGCCGGATATATCAGGGAGTGTATAATCCAGGATAATGCAATCAAACGGTTCATTTTGCAGGGCTTCTATCGCTTTACTTCCATCCGCAGCCAGTGTAATCTGCACTTGGTCTGTTCCCAGTATTTTAACTATCTGTGAAGAGTCAGGTTCATTGTCTTCTACAAGAAGGATTTTTTTGATTCTCTTCTGACTGAATTGGACAAAGTCTTCATAAAGTTGGTCAAGATCTTTATTATCAAGTGGTTTTAAATGAAAACTTCGCGCCCCACGTTGCAACCCCAATATTCTATTTTCTTCTCCGGAAATCAAATGAATTGGAATATGCCTGTAATTGAAATCGTTTCGCAAAAGATCAAGTACTTTCCATCCGCTTGTATCCGGAAGTTTAACATCCAGCGTAATAGCAATTGGCATATGGCGGTTAATGAAATCGAAAACTTCAAGATAGTTCGTGGCAACAATAGCTTTAAATCCGGCAACATGGGATTTTTCGATTAGAATTTTGGCAAACCTGAGATCATCTTCCACGATCAGAATCAGGTTGTCCTGTGGTTGAATATTTGATCTGTCATCTCCGCTGTCATTGATCATTTCATTAACCATATTCAGGTTGGTATTTTCCAATCCTTCTGTGGTAATTCGCAGTGAATTTAATAATGAATCAATTTCTGTAGTTTCTTCACTCAGCTGTAACTGATCATATTTCCCCTTTTTAACTGGTGATTCATGATAAGCAATTTTACTTACCGTTTCAAGCGGAAGGAACAGAATAAAAGTGCTTCCCTGTCCCATTACGCTTTCCAATTCAATGGTTCCACCTAAAAGTTCTGCCAGACCGCGACTAATCGAAAGTCCGAGACCTGTGCCCCCGTATTTTCTGCTCGTTGAACCTTCAGCCTGCTGGAAAGCTTCGAAAATAATGTTTTGTTTTTCCTGAGGAATACCAATACCGGTATCTGATATCGCAAAAGCAACCACCTTTTTTGCATTTTCCAGGACCTGATTTCCAAGCTTCCAACTTCCCCTTGCGTCATAAATTTTCAATTTCACTTCTCCCTTTTCAGTAAACTTGAAGGAATTTGAAAGAAGATTTTTTAAAATTTGATTCAGGCGCTGCAAATCTGTTTCCATAGAATCCGGTAAATTCGGATCTGTTTCGATTGTAAAACGCAGGTGCCTGGCTTCTGATATGGGTTTGAAAGTTGTTTCAACGAAAGAAGCAATTTCGGAAAAACGAACGGGAGAAAAATTCGCTGAGATAAATCCTGACTCAATTTTGGACAGATCGAGAATATCATTTATCAGTTGAATAAGATCATCTCCACAGGAATGAATCGTTTTAGCATAACGGATTTGCTTATCATTTAAATTGCCTTCGGCGTTTTCATATAATTGCTGTGCTAATATCAACAGGCTGTTTAACGGGGTTCGAAGTTCATGGGACATATTTGCCAGAAACTCTGACTTGTATTTTGATGTGAGTGTAAGTTGTTCCGCTTTTTCTTCCAGTGAACGGCGGGCTTCTTCCACTTCTTTATTTTTGGCTTCCACTTCGTTTTTTTGTTTTACCAGCAACAAGGCTTTATCCTGTAATTCATCGTTTGTACGGCTTAATTCTTCCTGTTGAATTTTTAATTCCCCTGCCAGTGACTGAGATTGGGCTAGCAATTCTTCAGTACGTGTATTAGCTTCGATAGTATTGAGTACAATTCCTATACTTTCAGTCAGCTGACTGAGAAAATCCAAATGTGTTTCACTGAATTCGTCCAGAGAAGCCAGTTCGATAACCGCCTTTACTTTGTTTTCAAAAAGTACGGGTAAAATAATCAGATTGGCAGGTTTAGCTCGGCCAAGACCGGAATTAATCTTGATATAGTTGGAAGGCACTTTGGAAAGAATGATGCGTTCCTTTTCGAATGCAACCTGACCCACCAAACCTTCACCAATTGCAAACTCAGTGGAAATATTTTTGTCTGATTTATATCCATAGGCCGCAAAAAGATTCAGGGAAGAGTTCTGCGTTTCATCCGGTTGTTTGAAAATATAAAATGCCCCGTAGTGGGCCACTACAACCTGGGCGAGTTCTGATAAAATTCGTTGAGTTACCGTTTTTAAATCTTTTTGGCCCTGAAGCATCTGGGTAAATTTTGCCAGATTGGATTTCAGCCAGTCCTGTTCCTGATTGCGAAGGGTTGTTTCTTTCAGATTCGCAATCATCTGATTAATCGTGTCTTTAAGCGATTCAACCTCACCCTTGGCTTCTACCCGGATTGTCCTTGTGAGATCTCCTTTTGTAACAGCAGATGCAACTTCTGAAATAGACCTCACCTGCGTAGTAAGATTTTGAGCCAGCTGATTGACATTTTCTGTGAGATTTTTCCATATACCGGAAGCACCCGGAACGCTGGCCTGACCGCCCAGCCTGCCATCTACACCTACTTCCCTGGCTACCGTAGTCACCTGGTCTGCAAAGAGCGCAAGTGTATCAATCATTTCATTGATGGTGTCTATCAGCTGGGCTACCTCACCCCTTGAAACAATGGCCAGTTTTTGTTTCAGATTTCCTGTAGCGACTGAAGTCACAACTTTAGCGATTCCCCGAACCTGGTTTGTCAGATTGGAAGCCATCATATTCACGCTGTCTGTTAAATCCTTCCAGGTACCTGCAACACCCCGAACTTCTGCCTGACCTCCCAATTTTCCTTCCGTACCTACTTCCCTTGCAACCCGGGTAACTTCAAAAGCAAAAGAATTAAGTTGTTCCACCATTGTATTGATGGTGTTTTTCAAATCAAGAATTTCTCCCTTCACATCAATGGCAACCGTTTTGGACAGGTCACCACTGGCGACGGCTTTTGTAACCTCTGCAATATTTCTTACCTGGGCTGTCAGGTTACCTGTCATCTGATTTACAGAATCTGTCAGATCCTTCCAGGTTCCGGCAACGCCTGGAACAAATGCCTGGCCCCCCAGTTTACCATCCGTTCCTACTTCTCTGGCTACTCTTGTTACTTCTGAAGCGAACGCCCGAAGCTGATCAACCATCGTGTTCAATGTTTCTTTCAAGCGGAGTATTTCACCCCGAACATCCACCGTAATTTTTTTGGACATATCACCATTGGCAACTGCAATGGCAACTTCTGCAATATTTCTAACCTGAGCCGTCAGATTACCTGCCATTTGATTCACTGAATCCGTCAGATCCTTCCAGGTTCCGGCTACACCTGGTACATTGGCTTGTCCCCCTAATTTCCCCTCGGTACCTACTTCCCTTGCGACACGGGTAACTTCAGATGCGAAACCCCGCAGCTGATCCACCATGGTATTAATAGTATTTTTCAATTCAAGGATTTCACCTTTTACATCGACTCCGATCTTGCGTGATAAATCTCCATTGGCAACAGCAGTCGTTACTTCGGCAATATTTCTAACCTGGGAAGTCAGGTTACTGGCCATTATATTCACACTGTCGGTCAAATCCTTCCAGGTTCCTCCAACGCCCGGAACATTTGCCTGTCCGCCTAACTTTCCTTCAGACCCTACTTCACGTGCCACGCGGGTCACTTCAGATCCGAAAGAATTAAGCTGATCCACCATTGTGTTAATGGTATTTTTTAACTCAAGTATTTCGCCTTTTACATCAACTGTGATTTTTCTTGACAGGTCTCCCTTTGCCACTGCTGTAGTTACTTCTGCAATATTCCTAACCTGTCCGGTGAGATTACTGGCCATTCCATTCACACTATCTGTGAGGTCTTTCCAAACACCCCCTACGCCCTCCACGGTAGCCTGTCCCCCAAGCTTTCCTTCCGATCCTACTTCCCTTGCAACGCGGGTAACTTCAGAAGCGAAACCACGCAACTGATCCACCATGGTGTTGATTGTATTTTTTAATTCAAGGATTTCACCTTTTACTCCCACATCTATTTTACGTGAGAGGTCACCAGAGGCCACAGCGGTCGTTACTTCAGCAATGTTTCTTACCTGTGAAGTGAGGTTGCTGGCCATTTTATTTACACTATCAGTGAGATCCTTCCATGTTCCGCCAACTCCCGGAACATCCGCCTGACCACCCAGCTTTCCTTCGGATCCTACTTCACGTGCCACACGGGTTACTTCTGATCCGAAAGAATTGAGCTGATCAACCATCGTATTGATCGTGTTTTTGAGTTCAAGGATTTCACCTTTTACATCCACTGTAATTTTTCTGGATAAATCACCTTTTGCAACTGCCGTAGTTACTTCTGCAATATTCCGGACCTGCCCGGTGAGACTGCTCGCCATACCGTTCACACTATCAGTAAGATCCTTCCAGGTTCCTGCAACACCCTTGACCTGCGCCTGACCACCCAATTTTCCTTCCGTCCCAACCTCAAGAGCCATACGTGTAACTTCGGAAGAGAAAGAATTTAACTGATCAACCATCGTATTGATCGTGTTTTTGAGTTCAAGGAT
>JABDDT010000097.1:0-249 GCA_013287475.1 Bacteroidota bacterium | reverse complement strand
ACCATAGTATTGATGGTGTTTTTCAGTTCCAGAATTTCACCTTTAACATCCACTGTAATTTTTCTGGATAAATCACCCCTGGCCACTGCAGTTGTCACTTCCGCAATATTGCGTACCTGGCCCGTCAGATTACTGGCCATCTGGTTAACCGAGTCAGTTAAATCTTTCCAAACACCTCCGACACCCTTCACTTTTGCCTGCCTGCCCAGGTAAGAAATATTGCCGAAGTGACCACGGCCGTTGCTAAGG
>JABDDT010000096.1:8239-8320 GCA_013287475.1 Bacteroidota bacterium | reverse complement strand
AATGGCTGGGGTAATAATTATAATGGAATGTTGGGCACATGGGATGCAAATATGGTTTTGAGTTTTCATAAGTACTGGAAC
>JABDDT010000096.1:0-8229 GCA_013287475.1 Bacteroidota bacterium | reverse complement strand
ATATAATGTTCCGGTCTGGCTTGGAGAAACAGGAGAAAATTCAAATGTCTGGTTTATGGAAGCCGTCAGGCTATTTGAATCAAATAATATCGGATGGTCATGGTGGCCCCTGAAAAAACTGGGCATCAATAATCCGTTGCAGATTAAATCCAACAATAAATTATAATGCGCTGACCGACTATTGGAATGGGAAAACCACCCAGATCCCATCAAAAGAAAATATTTATAACGCCTTAATGGAACTGGCTTCAAATACAAAATGCGAAAGGAATATTGTACACAGGGATGTGATAGATGCACTAATAAGACAACCTTTCAGTAATGAAACGTTGCCCTTCAAAGCCAATAACATATTACCGGGAATCACTATTCAGGTAGTTGATTATGATTTGGGCAGGAACGGAGCAGCGTATTATGATAAAGACACAGCGAATTATCGCTTATCAACAGGAAAAGAAAGTACGGGTAATTCGGGAGGCGCATTCCGTAATGACGGAGTGGATATTTACAGGGATTCAAAAAACCAGGAAAATTACTATGTTGGTAAAATTGAAGATGGCGAATGGCTTCAATATACTGTCCATGTTTTAGAATCAGGTAAATACAATCTTGATTTTACTGTGGCTTCTAAAGACGGGAACGGAATTTTGACAATAAAGGATGGAAATACTTCGCTGGCAGAAAACGTTCAATTTCCAGCAACTGGCGATTACGAAAATTGGAAAACAGTTACTGCAGCAAACATAAATCTGAGTGAAGGGATTCATCACCTGCGTGTGTATATTGTGCATGGTGGTTTCAATTTTGCTTCAATTATGTTTTTAAAACAATAGCGGTGAAAGAGTAATCTTCATTTTTAATTATTTGATGATAAAGTCTGAGTAGATTTAACTTCTGATGTCTTTAATATGGGTTTCTTACGTGTCAGCAAAGCAAAGATTAAATAATTAGAAAACTTTTCGAGTGGCAATGCGACCAGGTAGCAAAGTGCCAGAACAGGAAACAACATGAACCAAGACCATGTTATACCCAGGGCCCTGCAGGAAGCCAATAGCAAGTTCAGAATCAGAAAGTGAATCAGAAAAATTGAAAAGGAAAGTCTTGCCGTAAAAAAAATAAACCGGTTAAACCATTTTATTTTAAGCGAGTAAATAAAAATGCAGAGCGATGCATAACCAAAAAGCGCCGGGACATCATTGAATGACTTACCGATACGTCCTCCCATTATCGCCATCAGACTATAAATACCAAGACCCCCGATGGCAATTCCTATTAAATAGGATTTCGAAATATCCCAGAATTTATATCCGTTCTTCAGATACATTTCCGCACTGTACATGCCCAGCATGAACTCCCATATGAACATCAGGAAAAAACTGTTCCAGTTCCTATATCCATCCTTATTTAACAACAGAAATATTGTCACCCATGTATAAGAAATAAGTAAACCAACCAGTAAAAATGCTTTCCCGGGAATCCATTCCCTTAATTTTACGATAAGTGGAAATAGCAGATAAAATTGTACGATACTGGAAATAAACCACAACTGATACCCATATGTACCAATGAGATGATCATCGAACATCTTATAAAAGAAAACATGGCTGAAATAATTGTTCCAGTTGTTCTCATAAATGGGGATAAACAGTGAAATTAGTGCGCTCAGGGTTACTACGATAATATAGGGAATATAAATCTTTGTAAATCGGTTCTTTAAAAAATCCCGGTATCCGATTGGTTTTTGAAGGTGAGAAAAAAATAATCCAAAGCCTGAAGCAAAAAAGAATATATGAATGCCTGTACCGCCGAAATTAATAGCTTTAGAGAGTAAGGGTGATAACTGTATTCCCTGAAAAAAATGATAGAGAACTATAGAGAGAATAGAATATCCCTTTAAAAAATCAATTACTTCAATTTTATTCTTCATCCGGGCAGGGCCTTAATAATGATTGAAATCCGTTTCATTATGGTTACAAGCATATCGATATTGTTAAGGTGTTTAAATGAGGTGTTATTTTACTAAGGGATTTTCTTTTGCAATTCAAAATTTAAAAAAGGTTTCAGCAGATCAATCGGGACAGGGAAAATAGTCGTTGAATTATTTTCCGTTGCGATCTCTCTCAGGGTTTGCAGGTAACGCAACGTAATTGCACTGGGTTGTTCAGCCAAGACCTTTGCTGCATCGGCCAGTCTTTGAGAAGCCTGAAATTCTCCTTCAGCTGCGATAATCTTCGAACGGCGTTCTCTTTCGGCCTCTGCCTGTTTAGCCATTGCTCTTTGCATTTCCTGCGGAAGATCTATCTGCTTCACTTCAACATTTGATACTTTAATCCCCCAGGGTTCAGTATGTCCGTCAATAATCTGCTGGAGACGCTGATTTATCTTTTCCCTTTGTGATAGAAGATCGTCCAGCTCTGATTGTCCTAACACACTTCGTAAAGTTGTCTGTGCCATTTGTGAAGTTGCCATCAGATAATTCTCAACTTCCACTATAGCTTTATTGGGCTGCAGAACACGGAAATAGATCACGGCATTTACTTTTATCGACACATTGTCCTGTGTAATTACATCCTGCGGTGGCACGTCCATCACCACGGTACGCAGACTCACTTTTACCATCTTATCTACTATGGGAATGAGTAAAATCAATCCGGGGCCCTTCACTTCACCTGATATCAATCGTCCCAGTCTGAAAATAACACCTCTTTCATATTCGCGAAGAATGCGTACGGCATTCGCCAGAATCATGATGCCAAAAAGAATTACTACAATAGTAAATACAGGTATTGTTTGCATGAAAATTATTTTTAAAAATTAAATATGTGAATGTTCAACGTACAGGGTTAGGTTTTTTACTTCTTTCACGCGCACTTTTTCTCCTTTGTTTATATTTCCTGAAACAGATACTGCATTCCAGATCTCACCCTGCATCCGGACCTTCCCCGAAGGATTCAGAGCATCAATAGTTTCAGCGACTTCGCCCAACATGCTTTCAATTCCGATAACAGGCTTTCTTCTCTGCGCTTTCAATCCCATACCTATAATAAATAAGAAAAAGCAGGATGTAACTGAAACAGAAGAAATAATCAGCACGCGCGAAATTCTCGCGAATTCCATCGTTGAGTCAGGTCGAATTAACATCAGCGATCCGATAAGTAGTGCCGTAATACCTCCAATGGCAAGCATTCCATGACTCACTACTTTTATCTCGAGAAGTAAAAGTACAATCCCAAAAATTATCAGGGAAAGCCCTGCGTAATTGACAGGCAGTGTATTCAAAGCGTAGAATGCAAGTACAAGTGAGATAAAACCAATAATTCCCGGGAATATGCTGCCGGGATTAAACAGTTCAAAAAGCAGGCCTATTAACCCCAGCATTAATAGGATGTATGCAACATCGGGATCACTGATAATATTCAGGATTTTTTCCGTAAACCCCATTTCAAGAATTTGAATGGATGCTCCCTTTGTATGTAATACGATCCTGGATGAATCGCGTAAAATTAGTTTCCCGTCGACCTGATTAAGTAATTCCTGATCGCCCGTAGAAATAAAATCTATTATATTTTTTACGAGTGCTTCGTTTGCAGTAATTGCTACACTTTGTCGTACCGCATCTTCGGCCCACTGGAGATTACGTTTTCTGAATTCTGCAATCGTACGTATAAAAGCCGCAGCATCATTTGTGGATTTGCTGTTCATGATGGTATCAGATCCTCCCTGCAAATTAACCGGATGGGCTGCTCCGATGTTAGTACCGGGAGCCATAACTGCAATATCCGCAGCCAGTGTAATAAATACACCCGCTGATCCTGCATGAGCCCCGGCTGGGGAAACATATACGATAATCGGAATTCGTGATTCAAGCATATCACCTACAATTACACGGGTAGATTTTAATAATCCGCCAGGAGTGTTTAAATGTATCAAAATGCAAGTCGCATTTTCACTAATGGCTTTTTCGATACCTCTATGAATATATTCTGCCGAAACAGGGTTAATGGTGCCGTCAATATTTAAAGAAATAACTGTTTGTGCTTTAAGCAGCAATGGCAATGAAAAGGCGAAGAATATTATTATCCGCTTCATAAAAATGACTCCCGGAGGAATGAAGCTTTGAAGAAGTGAAAAGATCCATCTGTAATTTAGCGAAATCCGGGGAATTAAAAATAACTACATTATTGGAGCTTTCGCAGATCCTCTGAAAGTAAGGTAGAGAATACAATGGCTGATGAATCATTTAAATGCCCCTTATCAAGAAACATTTCCGGCCCATGGTCGAGAAATTGCCGTAATTGACTGTAATCCAGAAATGAAATTTGTTCATTCGCACAAATAGATTTAGCCATTTCTAATGTTTTGAGATTTTCCGGAAGTTTGTAATAAATAGGTGAAACAACTACAATTAACCTCGAACCATGGTCCTTAACAAGTGTTATAATTTTTTTGAAACAATCGACAATAGTGTTGTCAATTGGCTGGGAAGCCGGTAAACTGTCCGGAGTAAAGGGAATCAATTCTTTATGGATAACGAGCGGAACATACCCGGCTGATTCATTTGCATCCCTTTCGGAGGACAAATTATTAAACAAAATCTTTAAGGGCAGAGAATTAAATCGATACAAATCAGAATATGTTTTGATCCATTCAAACCGGTTGCGCTCATTTACAATGGATCTTATCTCAGGGTGTGAACGATAATACGGCAGAAGAACGGAGAGCTCGTCCAATCCATTTTCATTTTTCTCAAAAGCAGTAGGGTTGAGATCAAGTATAATCTGTTTAGGGGAATATCTCCGATATATCATATTTAACAATGCCAGTGAATATCTCAGTCTCTGCTTATCTTTTCCAGCATTATAGGTTGTGGTATGCAACAAGTCAGAAATAACCGGAGATGCGTAATGATGTGCAGCCCTGGAAGATCCCAAAATAATCGTTTCTGAAATACAGGAATCAATAATATAAGTAGTCCTCCCCTGTTCTCCATGACGAATTTTAGAATAATAGTGTTGCAAAATAGCTCCCAAACCCTTGTCAATGAGTATTAAGACACTCAGTACTATGAATATTTTCCGGAAGAAATTACTTTTATTCATTCGGGATTTAAAATTGAAAGTAGATAAACTGGCTTCCATCAAACACTCCAAAAAGCAGAATAACTATTATCAATCCAATACATGTCGTCAAGCGTATCCATTCTTTCGGGTTATGCAGCAATTGGAATCTGCCAGAAAAAAACTCAGAGATAAATTCTGTGGAGATAATACTGAATATTCCCAGGAATGAATAAACCAGCAGGGAACGCTCATCAAATTCTCCCCCAATCGATTGAATAGTATTCGGGCTGCATATCCTCTTAATTATAATGAACGCTTCATGAATATTTTGCGACCTGAAAAATATCCAGCACAAACTGACGGACAGAAATGTTGTGGTTATTCCGATATATTTTGAAAAAATGAGCCGGGGCACAACCTTTCGTTTCAGATATTCAAAGAGTATGAACAAACCATGAAATAAACCCCAAAGAATAAATGTCCAGTTTGCACCATGCCATAAGCCACTTAGTATAAAAACAACCAGTATATTAAAAATATATTTTGAAACCGACACCCTGCTTCCACCCATGGGAAAGTATACATAATCCCGGAACCATTGAGAGAGCGAAATATTCCACCGCTTCCAGAAATTCCTCAACGAAGAAGCGAAATAGGGCCTTTTAAAGTTATTGGTTAGAGTGAATCCCATCGCTTTAGCAGTCCCGATAGCGATGAGTGAATATCCTGCAAAATCGCAATAGATTTGAAATGAATAAAAGAAGACAGCAGTGAGGAGTGCCAGCCGGCTGTGCGCATCTGCATTTTTAAAAATGTAATCTACATAAATCCCCAGGCGGTCGGCCACAACCACTTTCATAAAAAATCCCCATAGCATCCATTTTAGCCCTGCTGATATTCCATTATAGCTAACCGGATGTATTTGATAAAATTGTGGAATAAGATGTTGAGGGCGTTCTATTGGCCCAGCAACCAGCTGCGGATAAAACATAACGTACAATGCGTATATGCCGAATTTTCTTTCTGCTTTTTGTTTCCCCTTGTAGACTTCGATCGTATAGGACATAGCCTGGAAAGTGTGAAATGAGAGTCCTACGGGAAGTGCCAGTTCCCAGATGGCAAATGATACCGGTTTGGAAGAAAATAAGCCTGTTAGATGATTGATATTTTCGACAAAGAAATTATGATATTTAAAAATTCCAAGAACTGTCAGATTACTCAGAATGCTCAATCCCAAATAAAACCTGCGCAACCTACCCTGGTTTGATTCAATTAATAATCCCGCAGCAAAATCTATTGATATTATCAGAAACAGAACGAGTAAATAAGCCGGGATTAAAAAAGCATAAAAATAACAACTCGCTATAAGCAATAATAACCAGCGCCATTTGTGAGGTATGACATAATAAGCAATGGTTACAACTAAGAAAAATATTAAAAACGGGAATGAATTAAAAAGCATAGTATGTTATAACAAACATACTATTTATTGAACTTAAAAGTCAGTGCGCCTGAGGGGCATGCCATCACCTGTTGTTCAATTCGTTCAGGAGCTGCACCGTCCGGATCGATCCATTTTCTTTCTGAAGGCTTGAATACCTGTGGAAGCTGGGTCCAGCAGCGCGTGGAATGCTGACAAAAATCAGGCTTCCATCCGACAGTTATTTCCCCGTTGGCATATTTAATCGTTTTTGTTTCTCCGTCCCTGAAAACGAAAGTTCTCACCTTTATATCATTTTGAAGGATTTTGGATATGGGACAAGCAGATGCAATTTCCTGCAACCTGGTCTTTTGTTCTTCGGGTGTGTCTGCAGAAAATATGACATCGCGATCGATAACAGTGGTTTCTTTACCTTCTTTTTTTTCTGAATACATATTGACATTTACTGAAATTGAAGGTATATTCCAGCCCTTTCGATCAATATACATGCGTAAGGTCGCGAGTGTACAGGAAGCCAGTGATGAAAGTAGCAGGCTATATGGGTCCGGGCCAAGATCCTTTCCACCGGATGTCACGGGTTCATCGGAAATAAATTTTCCATTACGCCATTCTATGGTGCATTGGTATTTTTCCAATCCGATAGAACCATGAACGGGTTTTTCAAATTTGTAAATCATTGTCTTTATTTTTAAGTCTCTCTTAAAGTTACGAAACCATCAATAAATGCAAGGCCTGTAAGTGAGAAGATTAACTATGTTATTGCTAAAAAAAATAATAGTTTAATATTCTTGTGTATTTATAAAAAATATTAACTTCATATTTCTGCCGATAAGATTGAATTTCCTCCGGCCCCTTATATTCCTCCGGCCCCTTATATTCCTCCGCACCCAGAAGTAATAGCATTTATTTTTCATCCTAATAAATCAATTACCATGGCAACTTCCATTCTAAAAACCGTAAAGACTGCAGTTAAGTATTGGTGGATATCCTTATTATCCGGAATTTTCTTCGTTGTAGTAGGTTTCTGGGTTTTCAAAACGCCTCTTGAGTCGTATCTGGCACTGGCAATATTATTCAGTGTGGCATTTTTTGTAAGCGGAATATTTGAAATTTTATATGCCGTTTCTAACAGGGGTCAACTGGAAGGTTGGGGTTGGGCATTGACGGGAGGTATTATCGATCTTATTCTGGGATTCATTCTAATGTCAAACCCGGGAATTACCATAGCTGTTTTACCATTATTTGTAGGTTTCGCAGTTTTGTTCCGTTCTGTTATGGCTATGGGTGCTGCTTTTGATTTGAAAACCTACGGATCAAAAGATTGGGGTTGGATGTTACTGATAGCTGTATTGGGAATATTGTTTTCCTTTATGCTTTTATGGAATCCGATATTTGCCGGCGCAACAATTATCATTTGGACCGGATTGGCGTTCATCAGCATTGGTATTTTCAGGATAATGCTTTCATTAAGATTGAGGAAATTGCATAAACTGACAACAGTATAATTATTCGTTCAAATTTTTAAGGCAACTAATGCTCATGGTATCGGGAGAACCAAGACCGGTTAGGTTTTTTATTGTGCCTTTCCTCAATCCACCGGTATTCGTTTTTGTTAGATTGAAATTCGTATCCGTGGGCATGATAACAAAAAATAAGTCCATTCTCTTTTAACAGTTTACCCACCCTGTTAAAATCGCAAACCGCCTTCTTTGCATTTTCAATAATCTA
>JABDDT010000095.1 GCA_013287475.1 Bacteroidota bacterium | reverse complement strand
GTTCCTTAGCATTTTTAAATGTTTTTAAGGCGCAAGGGACGGGATGCAGGATACAACAGAGACAATGTGGTATACAGTTTCATGCAGGGTGATATCCAAAAAAATTATGCGATGATACGGGATGAACTCATCAGCAAAGGAGTTGTTACGGGAGTCACCAGAACGAGCCAGCCTATGACGGAACACTGGTCCGATACCTGGGGCTTTCAATGGCCTGGATCAACAGCGAATGACCTGAAAACGGATTTCAATTATTTTGCTTCGGATGTCGGATTTGTAAACACGCTGGGTTTAAAATTAATCGCAGGCCGGGATATCAACACGCAGATTTATCTTACAGATTCCAATGCGATTTTATTGAATGAAGCAGCCATGAAAATTATGCGCTTAAAAGATCCGGTGGGTGCGATGGTTAAATACAATAATACAAGCTGGCACATAGTAGGTGTTGTGAAAGATTTCATCCTGGAATCTCCTTACCAGCCTATTGCCCCGATGATTATGGTCGGACCGAAAGACCTGAGTTTTTATGTCATGAACATGAAGTTCAATCCGGCAAATTCCATTTCAGATAACCTGAAAAAAGCAGAACCCATTTTTAAAAAATATAATCCTTCTTATCCTTTTGAATATAATTTCCTGGACGAACAATATGCAGGGAAGTTTGCCGATGAAAAAAGAACCGGTAAACTGGCAGCTTTATTTGCAGGACTCACTGTTTTTATTTCCTGCCTCGGCCTGTTTGGTTTGGCGAGCTTTATGGCAGAAAACCGGATTAAAGAAATCGGAATAAGAAAAGTGCTGGGCGCTTCTGTTTTAGGCATTACACAATTATTGTCCCGCGATTTTCTTAAACTGGTAATGATTGCATTTCTGATTGCTTCGCCGGTTGCGTGGTATGTGATGCATAGCTGGCTTGAGTCTTATTCGTATCGCGTAACAGTAAACGCATGGGTATTTGTACTGACATTTCTGCTGACGATCGCCATTGCTTTATTAACTGTAAGTTTTCAATCAGTCAAAGCAGCGATGTCGAATCCGGCCAAAAGTTTGAGAAGCGAATAATCATAAAAGCTTAAAGCCTAAAGCCGAAAGCCTAAAACCTTTTTAAGCCCAAAGCTTAAAGCCTAAAGCTTAAAACTAATTTTCAAATTTGTAAATGGAATTCAACGATCCAAAAAGAAGTTTTAGGCTTTAGGCTTTAGGCTTTAAGCTTTTAAAAAAAAATTATGATTAAGAATTACCTTAAAATCGCATTCAGGAATCTTTGGAAACAAAAAGGATTTACTGTCATCAACATAGCCGGACTGGCGCTGGGCATGGCCTGCAGCCTCCTGATACTTTTATGGGTACAGGATGAACGCGGCGTGGATGAATTTCATCAAAACGGAAAAGACCTGTATTATGTATTTGAAAGAAATACACTGGGCGGAAAAATAGAATCCTGGTACTGGACACAGGGTCCGCTCGCGGAAGAATTGAAAAAAGAAATTCCCGAAATAAAAGCAGCGACACCCATCGAATGGCCCAATAACAATACATTCTCTGTCAACAACAAAATATTAAAGGAAGTCGGTATCAGCGCCGGTCCGGATTTCTTTTCCATGTTCAGCTATCCCCTCCTCGAAGGACGCGCCACAGATGCCCTGAATTCACCTACCAGCATTTCTATTTCAAGAAAGATGGCCAATGATTTCTTCGGAAGCCCTTCAGCAGCAATCGGAAAAACCATCCGCTATGAAAACAAAAAAGATTTTAAAGTAAGTGCCGTATTTGAAGATTTCCCTTCCCGCGCAGCGGATCGATACAATTTTATCATGAGCTGGTCGGCTTTTGTGGAAGACAACGGATGGGCAAAAGATTTTGAATCCGTTGACAATCGAACAGCCGTACAATTAAGATCTGGTGCAGATCCCACAGTCGTTGTACATAAAATGAAGTTCATCCTGGATAAATTCAATACCGAACTGAAAGGAAGCAACCGGATCGAACTCGGTTTACAAAGATTCGACCAGCAGTATCTTCATTCGGAATTCAAAAATGGATATCCTGACGGCGGCCGCATCGAATATGTACAACTGTTCAGTCTCGTGGCGATTTTTATTTTGCTGATCGCCTGTATTAATTTCATGAACCTAACCACTGCCCGCTCGGTAAAACGCGCAAAAGAAATTGGAGTAAGAAAAGTGATGGGCGCACTTCGGGCCCTGCTGATCAGGCAATTCATTGGTGAAGCGATCCTGTTATCATTGATCTCCATGATCCTCGCCCTGATAATCACCAGTCTCACTTTACCGGCATTCAATCACCTGACAGGAAAAGAAATCATTGTTCCTTACAATGAATACAGTTTCTGGATCAGTATTCTGGGATTGACCCTGGTGACCGGTATTTTCTCAGGAAGTTATCCTGCATTTTTTCTTTCCGCCTTCAATCCGATCCAGGTATTGAAAGGCACATTAAAATCCGGATTGCGAACCATCCTGTTCAGGAAGGGGCTCGTGGTTTTTCAATTTGTTTTATCCATCGTACTCATCATTTCAACCATCCTGATTTCCCGTCAGATCCATTTTGTACAAACAGCCAGCCTCGGATATAACCGGCAAAATCTTTTGTATATACCGATTGAAGGAAATCTGCCAGGCAAACTGGATGTTTTCAACGCTGAAGCAAAAAAAATCCCGGGTGTCGTAAATGTGAGCGAGCTTTCTGAAGCACCGACAGAAATGAATAACGGTACACTCTCCATCGGATGGCAGGGTAAGGATCCCAATATGCATGTCCGCTTTATTCATGATGCCATCGGTCCTGATTTCACGCAGACCATGAAACTTCAACTCGTTGCCGGAAGAGAATTTCCAAATGACGGATCATACGATTCGCTGGGTTACATAGTAAATGAAACCGCTGTAGCATTGATGGGATATAAGGATCCGATTGGCAAACCTGTTTCCAATGGGGGTTGGCAGGGATATATAAGAGCTGTTGTAAAAGATTTTCATTTCCGTTCCCTGCATGATCCCATTCAGCCGCTGGTCCTGGGTCAGGGAAAAAATAACTGGTACTCTACAATTCTTGTACGCACAGAAGCAGGAAAAACCAAGGTCGCACTGGAAGGATTGAATAAACTTTGCAGGGAGCTGAATCCTGCATTTCCTTTCAGCTATAAATTTTCTGATGAAGAATATGCAAAACTGTACAAGAGCGATGAAGTGATCAGCAGTTTATCAGTGATTTTTGCCGGCCTCGCTATTTTCATTTCCTGTCTGGGTTTGATGGGCCTCTCCATATTCACGGCAGCCCAAAGGGTCAGGGAAATCGGCGTACGAAAAGTACTGGGAGCAAGTGTTGCATCGCTCTTTACGTTGTTGTCGAAAGAATTTCTAGCTCTCGTAGGAATTGCATTCGTCATTGCTGTTCCGTTGGGATGGTGGGCCATGTCGCACTGGATGAACAATTTTGCCTACCGGGCCGGAATTCCCTGGTGGATATTCGCCGTCGCAGGATTTGCTGCCATGCTGATCGCCCTGGCAACGGTTTGTATCCAGGCGCTTAAAAGTGCCAATGCGAATCCGGTCACGAGCTTGAGATCTGAATAATTGTTAATGGTTAATTGTTAATTGTCAATTGACCTGATACGTTTACAATTAACAATTGACAATTAACAATTAAAAAAAATGTATTATGATAAAAAACTACTTCAAGATCGCCTGGCGAAACCTGGTAAACAACAAGACAGATTCAACCATCAATATCATCGGATTGTCGATCGGTATGGCGGCCTGTCTGCTGATCCTGGAATTTGTCAATTATGAACTTAGTTTCGATAGGTTCAATAAAAATGCTGAAGATATTTACCGGGTCACCAACGACCGCTATCAACAGGGCAAGCTTATTCAACATGGTACCATTACTTATTCTGCCGTCGGACCAGCCATGAAGGCAGATTTTCCTGAAGTAGTTGACAATACCCGGGTAGAGCCGATGGGCAATCCGATTCTTACCAGGGGAACCAATAAATTTCAAACTGAAAGCAGCTTCGCGGTTGACAATGAATTTCTTTCTATTTTTTCTTATCCCTTAATAGCAGGGGACGCAAAGACGGCTTTGCTTGAACCGAATAATATTATTCTGGCAGAATCACTGGCACGCAAAATTTATTCCATCCGGAACAACGATTATTCTTCCATCATAGGTACAACAATTCAAATAGGGACGGACTCGCTGCCATACAAAATTACCGGTGTATGCAAAGATGTTCCTGAAAACTCCCACCTGCAGTTTGATTTGTTGTATTCTTATGCCACTCTCTATTCTGGGCCTAACGCTTATCCACCTTCAAAATATGACTTTACCGATTCTGATTTCTGGCATTATATCAAACTCAGGCACGGAACAGATTATAAAGCATTGGAAGCAAAATTTGCTGCTTTCAGCCAGCGTCATTTCCAGGGTAGTAAGGTTTCGGGAAATGATGAAAAGTTTTTACTGCAACCCCTGACGAAGGCCCATTTATATTCAAACTATGAATACGAAATCGGAAAAACAGGCAGTTCAACTGCTGTTTGGGGAATGCTGATCATCGCGATGCTCATTATTATTATAGCCTGGGTAAATTATATTAACCTGACCACAGCCCGTTCCATGAACCGTGCGAAGGAAGTCGGTATACGCAAGGTTTCCGGGGCAACAAGATCTCAGCTGATCAGACAGTTCCTCACAGAATCACTGCTGATGAACATGATCGCATTAACCATTGCCTTTATCCTTATTTTGAGTGTTCAGTCCGGCTTCAACAAACTGGTAGACAGACCCCTCTCGCTCTCTTATTTATTTTCGCAACCCGTAAATGGGGTTGACGTCAAATGGATCATCGTTGGCGGCCTTTTAGCGGGTATCCTGGTTTCAGGATTTTATCCGGCTTTCGTGCTTTCTTCATTTAAACCCATCCTGGTACTGAAAGGGAAATACAGCCAGTCGGGGAAAGGAGTCTTTTTAAGAAAATTGCTGGTAACAACCCAATTTGCAGCAACTGTTACGCTGATAATCGGCTCTTTCATTGTGTACAGGCAGATTGATTTTATTAACAAACAAAACCTGGGAGTGAATTTATCCCAGGTGGTGATCATTAAACCCCCCATGCTGTCGTCTTTTGATTCCAGTTTTGTTGTTCATGAGACCACTTTCAGGGAAGAACTCAGTAGAATTCCGGGGGTTATCAACGCAGCCACGTCCAACCGCGTAGCCGGAGAGGAAACGGGCCGTGCTTTTAATACGCACCGGACTGATCAGCACACAGATCTAAAATTAACCATCCGGAATATCGGAGTGGATGATGGTTTTTTCAAACTCTATGGAATTCCCGTTGTTGCAGGCAGGAATTTCAGTTTCTCTGATTACAACGCCGACTTTCATAAACTGCACAATATTGTTATTACAGAATCAGCAGTGAAGTCATTTGAATTTTCTTCGAATGAAGATGCGTTGGGGAAGAGTATATCTGTATTCGGATCCAACTGGAATATCATTGGTGTTGTAAGAGACTTTCATCAAAAGTCCCTGCATTTCCCCATGGAACCCATCATGTTCTTTCCGACACTGGGGACTTACAATGTGATTTCAGTAAAACTGAATACACATGATATCGGTTCTACCATGACTAAGATTAAATCCATATACAATTCTTATTTCCCGGGGAACCTATTCGATTATTATTTTCTGGATGATCATTACAACGCGCTTTACAAGAGTGATCTTTTATTCGGAAAAATATTTGCCCTCTTTGCAGGATTCGCCATCTTCATTGCCTGCCTTGGTTTACTCGGACTTTCCCTTTTCACCACCGCACAAAGAACAAAGGAAATCGGTGTGCGCAAGGTATTGGGCGCTTCCGTTCCGAATATTGTTTTTTTATTGTCGAAGGATTTTATAAAACTGATTGTCATTTCATTCCTGATCGCATCGCCAATAGCCTGGTATGTGATGCATAACTGGCTGGAAGGATTTGCATACCGGATTCCGATCAGCTGGTGGATATTTCCATCTGCAGGGCTGCTCGCTTTTTTCATTGCCATTGGTACTGTGAGTTTTCAAACAGTGAGAGCGGCGAGTTCGAACCCAGTAACTAGTTTGAGATCCGAATAATTGTTAATGGTTAATGGTTAATTGTAAATTGACCTGATACGTTTACAATTAACAATTGACAATTAACAATTAAAAAATATGTTATGTTAAAAAATTATTTAGTTGTCGCCTGGCGGAACCTGGTAAAAAATAAAGCGCATTCCTTTATTAATATCGCGGGATTGTCTGTCGGAATGGCCGTGGCGATGATCATCGGCCTGTGGATATGGGATGAAACGACCTACAACAAAGACAATCCGAATTATGAACGCATCGCGCAGGTTTTTCAAAATAATACCATGAATACTTCTGTGGAAACCTGGAGTTCTATGCCCCTTCCCATGGGAGCCGAACTGCGAAAAACCTATGGAAGCGATTTCAAACATGTGGTCATGTCTTCCTGGACAGAATCTAATTTCTTGACCACTGGAGATAAAAAAGTAACAAAGGAAGGAAATTTCATGGAGCCCGATGCCACTGATTTACTGAATCTGCATATGCTCAGGGGAACCCGGGGCGGACTGAAAGAAACTTTTTCCATGCTGATTTCTGCATCCACAGCAAAGGCTCTTTTCGGAGATGCCGATCCCATGAATAAAGTGGTCCGCATGAACGATAAATTGGACGTAAAAGTAACCGGCGTATATGAAGATTTTCCGCGCAACTCCAATTTTTCCAGCGTCAATTTTATTTCTACCTGGGAATTAAAAAAAATAAGGGACCCATGGATGCCTCATATGGACTGGGGGAATAATGCCTTCCAGATTTTTGTGCAGATCGCTGACAATGCCAATATGAATTCGGTATCGGGGAAAATAAAAGATGCCAAACTCCGCATGGTTGATCCGCACGACAGAAGATATCATCCGCAACTTTTTCTTCATCCGATGAGTAAATGGCATCTCTATGGAGAATTTAAAAATGGAGTGAACACAGGAGGTGCTATTCAATATGTTTGGTTATTTGGAATCATCGGTGTTTTTGTACTGATCCTCGCCTGCATCAATTTCATGAACCTCAGCACAGCACGTTCACAAAAAAGAGCCAGGGAAGTGGGCATCCGGAAAGCCGTCGGTTCTTTGCGGCAACAACTGATCGGTCAGTTTTATATGGAATCCATTCTCGTGGCATTTCTTGCATTCCTGTTTGCACTGATTCTGACCGAACTGATGTTACCGATGTTCAATCAGGTGGCGGACAAGAGCATGCAAATTCTCTGGACCAGTCCGTTGTTCTGGATCGTATGCCTCGCGTTTACGGCAATCACCGGATTGATTGCAGGAAGTTATCCTGCCTTGTATTTATCATCCTTCCAACCGGTGAAAGTTTTAAAAGGAACTTTCCAGGCAGGCAGATTCGCTTCTATTCCAAGAAAAGTGCTGGTGGTTTTACAATTCACGGTTTCAGTAGTATTAATTATCGGAACCATCGTTGTGTTCCGGCAGATACAATTTGCGAAGAACCGGCCGATCGGGTATGACCGGGACGGTCTCGTGATGGTGTACCTGCTCACCCCGACCATCCATCAACATTATGATGCAGTCAGAAATGACTTACTGCAATCGGGAGCCATTGTTGAAATGACAGAGGCGGACGGTCCTACAACCGCCATCTGGTCAACCAACGGAGGGTTTATGTGGAAAGGTAAGGATCCTAATCTCGGAGTGGATTTCCCTAACACAGGAGTTACATACGGATATGGAAAAACCGTGGGGTGGCAGTTTTTGGATGGAAGAGATTTTTCGAAATCCTTTGGTACCGATACATCGGCATTTATATTGAATGAAGCAGCGGCCAAATTCATTGGATTAAAAAACATCGTCGGCGAAACCATTACCTGGGACAAACATCCGTTTAAAGTAATTGGTGTGATCAGGGACATGGTTGTCGAATCACCTTATCAGAAAGTAAGGCCGCAATTATTCCATATCGATTCCGACCCAAGGGAGTTCGTGATTTTAAAATTAAATCCACGTGCCAGCGCTTCTACTTCACTTGAAAAAGTGAAGAAAACATTTGCAGCTTATAGTCCGGTTGAACCTTTTAATTTCCAGTTCGTGGATGATGAATATGCGAAGAAATTCGGCAATGAAGAACGTATCGGCAAGCTGGCCGGATTCTTTGCAACGCTTGCGATATTCATCAGTTGTCTCGGATTATTCGGCATGGCATCTTTTATTGCCGAACAACGCATCAAAGAAATTGGCGTGCGGAAAGTGCTGGGAGCATCCGTCGTGAATTTATGGGGACTGCTCTCCAAAGATTTCCTCGGATTGGTGATTATATCGCTGGTCGTTGCAGTACCACTCTCCTTTTATTTCATGGGCAACTGGCTGAACAATTATAATTATCACAGTGATCTGTCGTGGTGGATCTTTGCAGCAGCCTGCGCCGGTGCGTTGATCATCACGCTGCTGACGGTGAGTTATCAGGCGAT
>JABDDT010000094.1 GCA_013287475.1 Bacteroidota bacterium | reverse complement strand
GAAATCCTTATGCAATTGCCGGCGACCAGGATCTGATAACAGTTGCTGCAGAAGAGGAAGCTGAATACAAAACCATTCCACAAATTGAAAAAGCTATTTCGAAAATTAAAAAGGAAATGGAGAAAGCTGCGCGTGACCTGGATTTTATGGAAGCCGCACGCCTTCGGGATAATATGTTTTCCCTTCAGAAGAAACTAACAGAATTGAAAAACTAAGAAGTTTTATGGACAAAAAATTGTTTCTGCTAGATGCGATGGCTTTGATCTTCCGTGCTTACTATGCATTGATTCGCGCTCCAAGAATTACTTCCAAGGGGAAAAATACAAACGCACAGTTCGGGTTTACAAATACACTGGTTGAACTGATCAATAATCAGAAACCTTCCCATATGGCCGTATGTTTTGATACGGAAGCACCCACCGACCGGCATATTGATTTTACAGATTACAAAGCCAATCGCCAGGAAGCACCTGAAGATCTCATTATCGCGATTCCGGATATAAAAAAAATAGTGAAGGGATTTAATATTCCCATCATGGAGCTTGATGGGTATGAAGCAGACGATGTAATTGGGACACTCAGTAAACAGGCCGCCAATGCCGGTTACGAAGTCTTTATGGTAACCCCGGATAAAGACTATGGTCAACTCGTGAGCGAAAAGGTAAAAATATACAAACCCGGTTACCAGGGAGGAACTGTTGAGATTATGGGACCGGATGAAGTACTGGGAAAATGGAATATTAAAAAGATAACTCAGGTGATAGATATTCTTGGACTCATGGGTGACGCTGTGGATAATATTCCGGGAATTCCAGGTATCGGTGAAAAAACTGCTGCTAAGTTATTAGCCGAATATGGAACACTGGAGAATGTTCTGGAGAATGCGGAAAATATTAAAGGCGCATTAGGCGAAAAAGTAAAAGCTGGAAAAGATCTGGCTATTATGAGTAAAAAACTGGCCACCATCATCACAGACGTTCCCGTACAGTTTCATGAAGAAGACTTTAAGTTGAAAGACTGGAATAGAGATGCGCTCCGCGAAATCTTTTCTGAACTTGAATTCAGAACAGTTGCAAAAAGAATTCTGGGTGAAGAATTACCCGGCGCAAATGGATTAAAACCAGTGCCCGAAGGTGTACAACAGGACCTGTTCGGAAATGCCGTCGGATCTCCTGAAATTGAAGAAGCAGAAGAGCCTGACAAGGCGCCTGTACTGGCAGAAAAAAATATTACGAATACAAAACATAATTATATATGCGCGGATACAGTGGAAAAAAGAATGTCGCTGATTAGTTTATTGCTCGGAGAGAATGAAGTATCCTTTGATTCAGAAACAACAGGTATTGATGCAAATAATGCTGACCTGGTGGGGCTCAGCTTTTCATGGAAACCCGGCGAAGCATATTATGTACCTGTGCCGGCAGAACGGACTGCTGTTCTCGAGATCCTTGCTGAATTTCTGCCCCTTTTTGAAAACCCGGATCGTGTCTGGATCGGGCAGAATATTAAATATGATTTACTTGTATTGAAATGGTATGGCATTGAGCTCAAAGGAAAAATTTTTGATACCATGCTGGCGCATTATGTAATTGATCCGGATGGAAAAAGAAGTATGGATTTGTTAAGCGCCCAATATCTCGGATATGATCCGGTTCCTATAGAAGACCTGATTGGCAAAAAAGGAAAAAGCCAGGGTAATATGAGAGATGTTGCGATTGAAAAAATCACTGAATACGCAGCAGAAGATGCAGATATAACTTTGCAGTTAAGAAATATATTTCAACCTCTGCTCGACAAAAAATCAGTACGAAATGTTTTTGAAAAAGTAGACAACCCTCTTGTGAAAGTACTGGCGGATATGGAATTTGAAGGTATTCGGGTTGATATGGATTTTCTGAATGAATATTCCAAAGAACTCGAAAAGGAGGCCGCCGTTGCGGAATCCAATGTATATCGTGAAGCAGGAGTTCGTTTTAACTTATCTTCTCCCAAACAATTGGGGGAAGTTTTATTTGAAAAACTGAAACTCGATCCCAAGGCTAAAAAAACAAAAACAGGCCAGTATGCGACGGGTGAAGATGTGCTCTTAAAACTCGCCCATCAAAGTAAAATCGTGGATGATATTTTAGCATATCGTGAACTTACTAAATTAAAATCAACCTATGTAGACGCACTCCCAGCCATCCTTAACCGAAAAACAGGTCGTGTACATACCAGTTATGCCCAGGCCGTGGCAGTTACAGGCAGGCTTTCCAGCAATAATCCCAACCTGCAGAATATTCCGGTAAGAACTGAAAGAGGGAGGGAAATCCGCAAAGCTTTTATACCAAGGGATGAAAACCACCTGCTGATTTCCGCCGATTATTCACAGATCGAACTTCGCATCGTTGCTGCCATCAGTGGTGACCCGAATATGTGCCTCGCTTTTAAAGAAAAGAAAGATATTCACAGTGCAACTGCCGCCAAAGTTTTTGGCGTTGAGGAAAAGGACGTTACCAAAGAAATGCGGTACAGGGCCAAAAGCGTAAATTTTGGAATCATTTACGGTCAGGGTGCTTTTGGTTTGGCTGATAATCTTGGCATCAGCAGGACAGAAGCCAAAGAAATCATTGACAATTACAAAAAGCAATTCGTGAACATTCAAAAATATATGGATGATACTATTCAGTTTGCCCGCGAAAATGGATATGTTGAAACTCTGATGGGTCGTAAACGTTGGCTGAGGGATATTAATTCGGGAAATTTCACTGTCAGGGGCTTTGCAGAAAGAAACGCCATTAATTCACCCATTCAGGGAACGGCTGCTGATATGATCAAACTGGCCATGATCAAGATTCATGAAACCTTCAAAAAATATAATTTTAAATCAAAAATGTTACTACAGGTTCATGACGAACTGGTCTTCGATGCCCACCTGGATGAAGTTGAGATCATTAAACCCATCATTATCGAATGTATGCAAACAGCCCTGCTCTTACCCAACGGAGTGCCTGCAGAAGCTGAAATCGGATCAGGTATTAACTGGCTTGAGGCACATTAATTGTGGATGGTATTTGGGCTATGAGTTTGGAGTAAATTAGCAACCATATACTATTAACTTATAAGCTTTTAGCCCCTCTTTGTATTTTACTTAATTAACATTTCATTGTAAGATAACCATTATACTTTAGGGTTATATAAAAGTCTTACTGGTTGCAACCATATTAAATAAGCACCAACAGCGTTAAGCTTTAGACAGCCTGAGTTATTCCACAATTAGTGAATAAGCAGGCAAATAAGGTAAAAGCCTGGTAAACTCAAAACATATGAAAAAGTATATTTTACAAACCCTCCTGCTTTCCAGCTGTCTGCTGGCCTTTGGCTTTAGCCGGGCTGCAGATGAATGGCCTAAATTGATAAATACGAGTAATGGAACGCAAATAAAAGTGTATGAGCCTGAACCTGAATCTTTTAAAGGCAATACGCTGATGTTCCGCTCGGCTATTTCTATCCTGGAAAGTGGAAGTAATGACCCCGTTTTTGGGGCATTCTGGGCTACAGCTAAAGTAGAAACTGACCGGGATAACCGGACACTTACTATTAATAGTCTTGATGTAACCTCTATCAGGATACCAGCTATTGAGGGACAGGATACAATTGATTATATAGATGATGCTCTGGAATCCAAATTTCCGGCTGCAGCAGGTCCTATATCGTTGGATGCAATCGTAGCGACCTTAAATCAGAATCAGCAGGAAACTAAAATTTCCCAAGGTATTTCCAATAAACCACCCAGAGTTATTTTTGTAACACAACCATCAATGCTCGTATTAATAGATGGTGAACCCAGACTTCAGAGCAATAAAGATCTTAATCTGGATATGGTGGTCAACACCCCCTTCACCATTGTAAAAAACAGTGATGGCCAATTTTATCTTTACGGTGCGAAACGCTGGTATGTTGCCAATGGTGCAACAGGACCGTATACTTATACAAACGGACAGGTGCCGGATAATATTCACAATGTTGAGAATCTGATAAATAGCAAAACGCAACAAAATAATAACGCAGATAACAGTAAAGCGGGAACTTCAAATGTAGTTCCGAATATTATTGTAAGCACAACACCAACAGAACTTATACAATCCAATGGTGAACCGAATTTTACACCGATACAGGGCACAAACCTGCTCTATGTGAGCAATTCGGATAATGATATTTTTATGGATGAAAACTCACAGCAGTATTTTGTCCTCATCTCCGGAAGATGGTATCAAACAAAAAATCTGAACTCTGATAGTTGGAATTATATCCCTGCTGATCAGTTGCCAGGTGATTTTGCAAGGATTCCTCCAGGATCTCCAAAAGATAATGTACTGGCCAGTGTGGCAGGAACCGATGCGGCGAGAGATGCAGTCATGGATGCCCAAATTCCACAAACCGCCAAAATAGACCGAAATACAACGACTACTGAAGTCACTTATGATGGCCGGCCAAAGTTTACAGATATTGAAGGAACTAATTTGCAATATGCGGTGAACACATCGTCTACTGTATTACGCAATGGGGGCGATGGCCGTTTTTATACTATAGATAACGGGGTATGGTTTGTTTCGGACAATGCTTCCGGACCGTGGGCTGTAAGCACTGTACGACCTGTAGATGTTGACCTTATCCCACCAAATTATCCGGTGTACAATGCCAAATTTGTAAATATTTACGATGTAGATCCTGATTATGTATACTCTGGATATACTCCGGGTTATCTGAATAGCTACGTATATGGACCAACCGTTGTTTATGGAACTGGATATTATTATGCACCCTGGTATGGCGCTTACTATTATCCAAGACCCTGGTCATGGGGATTCAATTTCTGTTATACTCCATATTTCGGATGGGGATTTGGTTGGGGATACAGCCCTGCCTGGTTTAGCATAGGATTCGGTTTTGGTTACGGATATGGTTACGGATATGGATACAGAGGTTGTGGCTGGTGGGGTCCATCCTTTTATCATCCCGCCTGTTGGGGTGGATGGCATGGAGGTGCAAGACCTTATGGCTTCTATGGAAATAATTTCTACGTACACAATAATATTCACGTTAACTACGCGAATAATGTATATAGAAACAGAACCGGTGTATCAAGTCAGAGTTATAACCATGCAGGAGGTATTGCTGCCAGAACGATGAACTATAATCGTCCGACAATAAATTCGGCAAACAGGAGCGGAAATATGACTCCTGGAAATAATAATGCAGGAGCAAGACCAGGTACTACCGGATTTAATAACAGAACCGGAACAAATGGATCATTGAATAGCCGTCCTAATGGATCGGGTCTGTCAAATGGATCGTCACGTTCTTCTGTGTATTCAGATCATCAGGGTAATGTTTATCAGAGATCTCAGGCAAACAGTAATTGGCAACAGAGGCAAAACAGGAGTTGGACTCCCGTAAATAATAATAATAATGCAAGATCACAAACCATGCAGAATCTGGAACGCCAGCAGGTAAATCGCAGCCGGGGTCAGACAATGTCTCAAAACTTTCAAAGGATTCCTTCCAGTCCTTCACCCGGAGGTTACAGGCCTTCAGGTGGTGGTGGGTCCCACTCATCCGGTGGAGGCGGCGGATCACATTCCTCTGGCGGTGGCGGTTCAAGAGGAGGTGGTGGCAGACGCTAAGTAGAAATGTATTTCATGATTTATATTAAAATAAAGACCTGGTAAAATACCAGGTCTTTTATTATAGACCACCTTTTAATCTGATAATTCCCTAATTCAAATCGCATTTTTCATAGCTATCATTCTGATAGTAATGTATTTATTCAATTATGCATATTGATTCCTAAGATTCCTGATTTCGTCATGAGAATACCTGAGCATATTTTGCTGGTTACTTAAAAGATCTCTTAAAAATGCCGGGAGCCTGTCAATTTCCAGCGCTTTCTTATATGCTCTTTGAACTGCATCTTCACCTTCTTCACAATTTGACAGGATCGTATGCCTGTTTTCTCCGGTAAAAACCGCTTTTACATCCATCCATGCGCGGTAAATTTTACCCATTTCGCTGCTTCCTTTCTCCACATCTCCGTGAAGAACCTGTATCTCATTGGCCAAATCAGATTTAATTTGCTGACTTTCGATGATCATCCGATCGAATAACAATTTCAGATCTCCGTCTCCAGGTTTCAATTCTCTTATAGCACGATTGTAACCTGCAATCCGATCATTATTAATCATCACAAGATCATTTAAAACTTCAGTTACTTCTCTGGACTTTTCCATAATTTAATATTTAAGTATTCATAAATTGCAGAAAAAACCATACCAACGCCAAGTGTGAGAGTGTGAGGGTGTGAGAGTGGGGTGACTTGCTTTCCTCACTCTCACACCCTCACACTCTCACACTTCCATACTTGCCTTTGTTTCACATTTATGTTTAACTTGCACCACTTTTAAAACTTAGTCTTTTATTATGGAATATTCCAAGATCATTGCTATAACCGGGCTGCCCGGTCTTTTCGAGTTAATAAGTAGCAAATCCGATGGTGGTATTGTACGTTCCCTGGATGATAAAAGCACACGCTTTGTTTCCAGCAGGGTACACCAGTTTTCACACCTTGAGAGTATTGAGGTTTATACAACGCGTCATAATGTAAACCTGGTTGACATTCTGAAAGCCATGGAAAGCAGTAAGGAAAAATTGCCGGATGATAAAGAAGCATCCGCATTGAAATCTTATTTCGAAAAAGTATATCCTGAGTTGGATTTTGACCGCGTTTATACAAGCGATCTTAAGAAAATGGTTAAGTGGTTTTCCGTGCTTTCAAAAAATCAGGTTGAAATCAAATTGTCGGAACCAGCAGTCGAAGAAACGGAGACAGAGACCCCGGCTCCTGAAGTAAAAGAAAAAAAGCAGGAGAAAAAAACAATCGCAAAGGAATTAAAAGCCGAAGTAAAATCAACGGAAGAAAAAAAGTCTTCTAAAAAACCTTCGGAGACAAAAGCCGCTGAAGTTAAGCCTGCCAAAAAAGCTGGTGAGAAAAAAGAGGTTGAAAAAGAAAAACCAGTAAAAAAATCAACTCCGAAAAAGGCAGAACCTAAAGAAACTAAAAAATCTTCCGCAAAACCAGCCGCAAAAAAACCAGCCGCAAAGAAGCCGGCTGCAAAAAAGAAATAGTCGGCCATAATCTGAAATACGGAATGGCCAGAGATTCCTACCCAAAAAATCAATAAATGATGAAGACCTTATCTGCAAATATTGAAAAACCCATCCGGGTTTTTCTTCCTGAAAATTTTGTTATCAGTGATTGGAATTCCATCGCTCCTTTTTTTGAAGATCTGGCTGAAAGACCACTTAAAACAGTAATTGATCTGGAGAAATGGTTGATTGATATGAGTGAACTGGAAGCCGTTATAAGTGAAGACGTTTCCTGGCGCCATATTCGTATGACCTGTAATACGGAAGATAAAAAACTTCAGGAAAATTTTGCTTATTTCATGATGGAGATTCAACCAAAAATTCAACCCTATGCCGATAAATTGAATCGTAAGCTGATAGATTCTCCACTGACATCTTCCCTGAATAAACAGAAATATTTTACTTATCTGCGCTCTGTAAAAAAAAGTATTGATCTTTTTCGAGAGGAAAATATTCCTATTCAATCCGAGCTCAGTGTTCTTGGTCAGCAATATGGTACCATCTCAGGAAAGATGACCGTAACAGTAAAGGACCAGGAATACACTTTACAACAGGCGATGAAATTCCTGGAAAATCCAGACCGGCTTTTACGTGAAGACGTATATCGTAAAGTGCAGGAACGCAGGTTGCGAGATAAAGATCAGCTTAACAATCTTTATACCGAACTGATCAAACGTCGCGATCAAATAGCAAAGAATGCGGGATTCTCTAACTTTCGCGATTACAAGTTTGTGGAAATGGGTCGCTTCGATTATACAAAAGAAGATTGTTTTCGTTTTCACGATTCCGTAAAACAGTATGTGCTTCCACTGGTTGAAATTATTAACCGGTATAAACAAAATAAACTCGGTCTGGATACATTAAGACCCTGGGATGTAGATGCTGAACCTGCCAATCAGCAACCTTTGAATCCATTTAAGACCGGTGATGAACTGCTTGAGAAAACAGTAAAATGCTTCAGGGAACTCCGACCATTCTTTGCAGACTGTCTGCTGACCATGAAGAAAATGAATCGCTTTGATCTGGAAAGCAGGATTGGCAAAGCCCCGGGAGGTTATAATTGTCCGCTGGCAGAAACCGGCGCCCCTTTTATATTCATGAATGCAGCCGGACAAATGCACGACGTTACTACGATGGTACATGAAGGCGGACATGCGGTTCATTCATTTCTTTCCCATCATTTAGAGCTGAGTGCCTTCAAGGAATATCCAATGGAAATTGCTGAAGTTGCCAGTATGGCCATGGAACTTTTCAGCATGGAAAACTGGGAGATTTATTTTAAAAACCCTGAAGATCTGAGACGCGCAAAAATTCAGCAACTTGAAAGAGTAATCACCATTTTCCCATGGATCGCGACCATCGATAAATTTCAACATTGGGTTTATGAAAATCCAAATCACGATTTTGAACAGCGAACCGAAAACTGGTACAGGATCTATAATGAATTTAGCTCCAAAACAATTAACTGGGAAGGCCTTGATGTTTATCAAAAGAATATATGGCAAAAACAATTGCATTTATTTGAAGTGCCTTTTTATTATATTGAATATGGAATTGCGCAACTTGGAGCGATCGGCATGTGGAAGCAATTCAAGAAAAACAAAGAACTTGCTCTGGATCATTATACGGAAGCACTTTCTTTGGGAGGAACAAAAACTCTTCCTGAATTGTATGAGGCAGCAGGATTAAAATTTGATTTTTCCGGCTCTTATATTAAAGAACTGATGGATTTTGTAGAAGAAGAGATTAAAGAACTTGTGAATTGAGTTCTATATAACAGATGATTAACATCTATTTTGATCGTAGAAATACCACTAAAATGGTAGTGAAGTTTCTTGCGCGATTCGATACAGGACTATAT
>JABDDT010000093.1:1688-9339 GCA_013287475.1 Bacteroidota bacterium | reverse complement strand
CATATTGGGGACTCATCACCGGTAAAATATGTCTTTTATATTATTAAGGAAAACAGAACCTATGATCAGGTTTTAGGTGATATGAAAGAGGGAAATGGTGATTCCAGTTTGGTATTATTTGGTGAAAAAATTACGCCCAATCTTCACGCACTTGCCAGGGAGTTTGTATTGCTTGATAATTTTTATGTAGATGCTGAAGTCAGTGCAGACGGCCATAACTGGAGTATGGGAGGATATGCCACAGACTATCTTGAAAAAACATGGCCAACTGTTTATGGTAACCGGGGAGGCACTTATGATGGAGAAGGTGACCGCGCCATCGCCAATAATAAAGGCGGTTTCATTTGGGACCATTGTAAGAGAGCAGGCGTCAGTTACAGAACTTATGGTGAGTTTGCTGACGATTATAAACCCAATATTCCGGTATTGAAAAATCACTATTGCACTTACTATACGAGCTGGGATCAGCACGTAAGAGATACAACGAGGGTGGGACAATGGAAAAGAGATTTTGATTCCCTGCTGGCGCATCACGCACTTCCTCAGTTAAATACCTTGCGTATCATCAATGATCATACGGAGGGCCTGAGCAAAGGCAGACCTACCCCATTTGCACACTGCGCAGACAATGATCTTGCGGTAGGTATGTTCGTGGATTACCTGAGCAAGAGCCCGGTATGGAAGGAATCAGTTGTTTTTATATTGGAAGATGATGCACAGGATGGACCCGATCATGTAGATGCGCACAGGAGTACAGCTTATATAGCAGGTGGATATATTAAAAGACACGCGGTTGATCACACCATGTATTCAACCACATCCGTTCTTCATACCATCGAACTCCTTCTGGGATTTTCTCCCATGAGTCAGTATGACGCAGCGGCGGAACCCATGTGGCGCTGCTTTTCGAATCAGCCCAATCTCTCCGCTTTTAATGTTAAACCGCTTCAGACAAATATAAATGCGGTGAACACGATTGAAAATGCATGGCAGCAAAAAAGTGAAACATTCGATTTTTCAAGGGAAGACAGAGTTCCGGATCGCCTGTTTACTGAAGTGATCTGGAAAGCTGTTAAAGGAGAAAATGCTGTTGTTCCTGCCCCGCGGAGGGCAGCATTTGTAAAACAAACCGTAAAAAAAGATGATGATGATTGAATTATAATATCTTTAAACTAAACTTCTTTTATAAATCTTAATCTCCAGGATAAGGTAGTTATTGTTACAGGCGGTGCCAGTGGAATTGGAAGAAGCATCGCGCTTTCTCTGGCATCTGAAAAAGCCATTGTTTGTATAATAGATCATAACGAAAAGGCACTACCTGGCATATCAAAAGAAATTGCAGAAGCGGGTGGACAAGTTCTCTGTGTACAAACAGAACTGACCAGCAGGGAAGCTTGCATGTATGCTGTTAACCAGATTTTGATAAAATATGAAAAAATAGACGGGCTCGTAAATAATGCAGGGCTGAATGATGGGGTAGGTCTCGAAAATGGAGATATTAAAAAATTCGTTGAGTCCATTGATAAAAATGTCGGACACTATTATACGATGGCCGAGCTCAGTTTACCGCACCTTAAGAAAACAAAAGGTGTTATTGTAAATATCTGTTCAAAAACAGGAGAGACCGGACAGGGCGGCACATCTGGTTATGCCGCTGCAAATGGTGCACGTCTTGCTCTAACAGATAATCTGGCTACCATGTTCTCATCCACAGGAACAAGAGTCAATGCTGTTGTTGTCGCCGAATGCTGGACACCTCAGTATAAATGGTGGATCAGCCAGCAGGAAAATCCGGAAGAAAAATTAAAAGAAATCACTTCCAAAATTCCATTGGAAAACAGAATGACAACCTGCGAAGAAATTGCGGACACCGTATTGTTTTTATTATCTCCAAAGTCTTCCGGCATAAACGGTCAATGGATGCATGTGGATGGGGGTTATGTTCATCTTGACAGAGCGGTAGCTTTGTGATTTACCCAGGCAGCATAAAAAGCAATAAATGCAAAACAACACAAAGGAATAATAAATGCAATGGACATCCCCGCATGATCCGCTACCAATCCCATTAACGGCGGACAAAAAGCCCCTCCGGCAACGGCCATAACCAGGAAAGATGAAGCTTTTTTTGTCAATGGTCCCAATCCCCGTATGCCCAGAGCAAAAATGGTGGGGAACATCAATGACATAAAAAAATAGGTGGAGAACAATGCGATCACGCTTGGCCAACCCAGACGAATTACAACGATAAAAGTCAAGATGGTATTTATGATCGCATAAACCGCCAGTAGTATCGCAGGCCTTATGAACTTCATGAGCCAGGAACCTGTGAGCCTCCCTATCCAAAAACATCCCATGCCGCCCAGTGCAAGAATAAGGGATGCAGCCTGCTCCGGATTTTTCGGTTTGAATACTTCACCAAAACCTCCGAGATGCTGCATCATACTACTTACTGCTGCCTGCACTCCGCTAAGAGATTCTGTAACGTAATTAATAAAAAAAGAATTATAACCAGTCTGAGCTGCAACGTATAAAAACTGTGCGATCACTGCCAATACAAATCCCGGATGTTTAAAAAGTTCTCCAAGAGTTGCATTCTCGGCTATTCCTTCTTCGTTATCTTCTTTAATGGCTGGTAGCTTCGTAAATGCAAAAATGATTGCTACCACAACTACAATACTGCCAACATACATATAAGGTGGTATCAGAGAATCAAATGTTCCGGCGTTTCCTTTTTTTTCTGCACCGAATATAAACCAGCCACCGAGTAAGGGACCGAGGATCCATCCCATGCCATTGAAAGACTGGGCAATATTGATACGACGTGCCGCACCATCTTTCGGTCCTAAAACAGTGGTATATGGATTGGCCGCTGTTTCCAAACATGACAATCCGCAGGCAATTATAAAAAGTGCAATTAAAAATGGAATAAAGGCCACAAGTTTTGCTACCGGATAAAACAAGAAAGCACCTGTTGCAAATAAACCCAGTCCCAGAATGATTCCGTTTTTATAGCCGTATCGCTTCATAAAAACACCGGCCGGATATGCCATTGCCAGATATCCGATATACAATGAAAACTGAACAAAACCAGACTCAGCCTTACTGATATGCAGTGTGTTCTGGAAATGTTTGTCCAATACATCCAGGAGTCCATGTGCAAAACCCCAGAGCAAAAAAAGACTGGTAACTAGTGCGAAGGGCCTGAGATAAGAACTGCCATCTTCAGATTGCAGCAGTTTAATTTTTTTATTCATATCATTTATAAAGTGGCCCGTATGTTGCGCAGGCATGGTGATCAGATGAAAATGAACCCCATGCAGATGGTCGGAATATTTTCTCCTCTTCTACATTATGCATATTCACTGGTATCCGTAATATCGAAGCAAGTGAAATAAGATCGTGGCCAATATGTCCATAGCTGATGGCTCCATGATTGGCACCCCAGTTTGCCATCACAGAATAAACATTCCGAAAGGGCCCCACGCCTGTCAGACGAGGAACAAACCATGTTGTTGGCCAGGTCCTGTCAGTTCTTTCATCGAGTATTTTATGAACATTTGTTGGCAGGTCAATCGTTTCTCCTTCTGCAATTTGTAAAACAGGTCCGATACCTTTCACAAGATTTAATCTGCACATCGTTACAGGCATTCCGCCTCTTGTTAAAAATTTGGAAGAAAATCCTCCACCTCTGAAATACCCGTTATTCGCAGGATACCAGGTAGTGGCCTCAAGACATTCAACAGTTTCCTTATCATCTATTTCCCAGAATGGTTTTAATGCAGGTTTGCCATTTTTATTTTGTCTTCCGCTGCCATCGAGGGTTGCTGATCCGGAATTTATGAGATGTATAAAACCATCTGCTGCTTGACCTTCCGGCTTCCATTTTGATACGCGTTCAACAGAAGCAGGACTCCAGTAGGTTCTGACATCAGCGAATATTTGGGCTGTATTTGTCAGCAGGTAACCCAAAAGCAAGCTGACTCCATTGAGTGAATCATTTTCGGTTGCTACCATAAACGGCGCCCTGATACCATTCCAGTCGAAAGATGAATTAAGAATAGCTTCAGCAAAATCTCCATTAGGTAAAAAATCTGTCCATTGTCTCTGACCCTGGAAACCCGATACGATGGCATTGTGACCAAATGCCTCTTCCCCATGTCCGAGTTTTTTCAGTTTCGGATTTCCTTTCATCAAATCACGAATGATGATTGCCATTCGTACACAAAATTCCCAGTCTTTATTTTTTTGCTCCCGAGAAAACTGTTTTTCTTTTTTATTAAAATCTTCTCCCTCCCTGCAATATTTTTTTGTCCAGGCAAGCGCTTTTTCAAATTCTTCTTCATCATAAATCTTCTTTTCAATTCTTCTAAGAATTTCTGTAGAATCTATAACTTCTGTCCGCATTCCCAAATATGTCTGAAAGAAATCAGGATTCACCATCGAGCCTGCAATCCCCATGGAAACTGAACCAATTGAAAGATAGGATTTGCCACGCATGATCGCTGCGGCCAGTCCTGCCTTTGCAAAACTCAACAGCCGTTCACGTACATCAGGCGGAATTTCCGGATCGCCAAGATCCTGCACATCTTTACCATATATGCCAAATGCAGGAAGTCCCATCTGATTATGTGCTGCCAGCGTTGCTGCCAGGTAAACCGCTCCGGGCCTTTCAGTCCCATTGAAACCCCAGATGGCTTTTGGAAGAATTGGGTTCATATCCATTGTCTCACTTCCATAGCACCAGCATGGTGTAACAGAAAGTGAAACCCCTACGTTGGCCGTTTCAAATTTATTTGCACATTCAGCTGCTTCCATAACACCTCCAATACAACCATCGGCAATCACGCAATTAACAGGGCTTCCATCAGGATAGTGAAGTTCTTTTGCAAAGAGCGCCGCAACATTTTTTGCCATCTGCATCGTAGTTTCTTCCAGCGATTCCCTTACTCCGCCAAGTCTTCCGTCTATAATCGGCCTGATACCGATAGAAGGATATTTCATGGTAATTCGTTTTTAATTTTTTCCAGTGAAACGCCTAATTTTCTTTCAGCTATCGCATTTAATTCATTCTCAGATCCGGTAAAATGGAATACGCTGTGATGATGAACAAGAGCTCCTTCCGGTTTGAGAAATGCTGCAGGTGACACACTTTCCAATTCATAGAAAGGTCCGAGCTGGCCTCCGGATGAAAGCGGGCCATCATTATAAGCATTCACTGCATCTCCACTGAATGGAGGTTTAACAGTGTTCCATTCCTGATTTAAATATTTTCCCTGGTTGTCGATATCAAATAATATAATGGTCAAAACTTTTTTTTCGGCGTCATAGCTGCCGGCGATATTTTTTGCACGGGAAGGGTGAATACCCAGTTTCCCTCTATATTTACCATCAGCTTTGTAAAAAAGAATACTGTCAGCATATTTTATTCTGTTCGCAGGGATTTCTCCGAAATAATCAGTCGTTGCAGGTTTGGAGGTTGTATCTCCCATGAAAGGGATAATAATAGTAGTTTGATCAGAAGGATTGAACATATCGAGAATCCATATGCACGGCATACCGGTTTCGGTTGTCCATTCCTGTTTGCCATTGTTGATCAGCGTATTTTCAGATGTATATCCAACCGTTTTTATTGAATCGTCTATACTTATATCGAGTTTACTGATGATATCCTGCCTTTCAAGGATTTTTATATTTCTCTTAATTGTTACTGATAGTTCTGTGCCCTGGTAATTTATGAGGTTCATGTCTTTGCTCATATTAACGGAAACCGGGTCTGAACTGACTACTGACCAGGCTTCCGTATCAAAGGCTGCGGGAGTTTTCCAGCTGTCAAAATCCATCCTGACTCCCGGCTTAAAGAATAATGAGAACTTTCCTCCTTCAGGTCCCAGCCAAAGACGATTCTCTCCACCATATGCATTTATATGCGGATCGATGTTTGCAGTAAATGCTTTATAGTTTACCCACCCAAAACTCTGCCCACTGTTGCCTTCAGCGGAAGAGGTAAAAACTTTTGCCTGATATTTCGCGGAAACAATAATTCTGGCATTTCCATCACCTGATTTCAATACAATTACAGAATCATACTTCTCCAGAAACCGGAGGTCATAGCCAAATGAACCTTTAATATAATCTGTATCATTTTTGTCAGGGCTGTTACACGAAGAAGAAGCAAGCATATATATCAGGGAAACAGGTAAAAGAAATTTTATCATATGGTCCAGTCGTTTGGAAAAAATCATCCTTAAAGAAGGTTAAGTTATGGAAAAATATTACTTTCTGAAAAATCTATACATTTAGATCTGCAATTTGAAAATACCGGTTATGCGAAAAAAAGGTTCATTTTCCATATCATTCCTCTTACTATTATTATCTTATAATATTTTAATTGCTGAATATATACCTCCGGTTGTAAAGCCTCTTGTATCCAATGCAGTACATGATATATATGTTCCCTCGCCTTATGAAAATCAGAGTATCGGAGGAATACTCGGACTTCGGATGGAAATCAACCTCGAAAAAAGATTATTGGAAGTAGATCAGGAGACTATGTTATCCGGATTTCTATCAAGACCTGGAAAGCAGGACTGGATTGGCGAGCATGTTGGTAAATACCTGGAAACGGCCTGCAACACCTGGCAGTATTCACATAATCCGGATCTGAAAAAACAAATGGATCATGTACTGCGGGTATTATTGAGCTCTCAACTTGCCGATGGTTATCTGGGAACCTATGCTCCTGATAAATATTGGACAAGCTGGGATGTGTGGGTACATAAATATGATCTTATAGGCCTTATTGCATACTATAAAACTTTTGGTTACCAGCCGGCACTGGATGCAGCAATAAAGATTGGAAATCTGATGGTTAAAACATTCGGAAACAATCCTGGCCAGCTGGACATAATCTCCGCCGGCGAACATGTTGGAATGGCCGCTACCAGCATCCTTGATCCAATGATTGAATTATATCGCTATACAGGTGAATTAAAATATCTGGACTTTACCAGGTATATCTTACGTGCTTACAATCAGAAGAACGGCCCTAAAATTATTCAGGATCTGCTCCTTGTGCAAAAAGTCAACAAAGTAGCTGACGGCAAAGCTTATGAAATGTTATCCAACCTGGTAGGAATTATTAAGCTTTATAAACTTACTGGAGAAAAGGATCTGCTTCAGCCGGTAATGATTGCATGGAATGATATTGTTAAAAACAGGCTCTACATAACCGGAACCTCGAGTTCTTTTGAAGTGTTTCAGGGAAAGGATGAATTACCTGCCAGCATACGCGATAATATTGGGGAAGGCTGTGTTACTACCACGTGGATACAATTAAACTATCAACTTTTCACACTTACAGGAGAGGTTAAATATATGGACCAGATTGAAAAATCTGTATATAATCATTTACTCGCGGCAGAAAATCCTCAAACAGGCTGTGTAAGCTATTACACTTCACTTATGGATAAAAAACCTTATTCCTGCGATATAACCTGCTGCCTTTCCAGCGTACCAAGAGGAATTTCGTTGATTCCGCTTTTCAATTATGGACTGAGATCGGGCATCCCGACATTTCTTTTAATGGAATCAACCGTAGTAAAAGATTCTATCCTTGCAAATAATAAAAAGTATATAGGATTGTCTGTAAAGG
>JABDDT010000093.1:0-1678 GCA_013287475.1 Bacteroidota bacterium | reverse complement strand
ATAAGGTTTTTTATCCATAAGTGAAGTGTAATAGGATTGTCTGTAAAGGGCGTAAGTCAATTTCCTTCCAATGGGCGTATAGTCTACACAGTTAGTCCATCCAGGTCATCCGTCTTTCCACTCTCCTTTCGGGTTCCCAGCTGGACAACGAGATTCACAGCTACCGTGAATGGCAAGAAATATATAGCCGCTACTGAGGGCTATCTCACCATCAGCAGATTATGGCAGGCAGGGGAAAAAATTATAATTGACTTTGATATACCAGTGAAAATTATTCATGGTGGCCGTAACTATAAAGATTTTATTGCTTTTCAACGAGGACCACAAATTCTTTCGGCTGATAGTTCCCTGAATCATAAATATCCTTTATTCGTTTCTGAAAAACAGTTACAAAGTCCGAAAATGATTTTGATTGAAGACTCAGCTGCTTTATCAGCCGGATGGATCGGTAATCAGGCTTACAGTTTTATGGATAGTAACAGATCAGGAATTGTACTTGTACCTTTTGCAGACGCTGGTCAAATGGGTTCGAAAACCCAGGTTTGGATTCCTTTGCGTACATTTAAATCCGCAGATTATTAAATAAGTAAAGTAAACGATTTTAGCCTTGCAGCCATTTGAAACATATGATATTCAAAACAGTCTGGTTAATGGTGACCAAATGGCCCTCAAAGTTTTGTATGACCGTTTCAGTAATAAATTATTCCAACTTGCTTTTGCTATAGTCCGCTCCAAGGAGATGGCCGAGGAAGTTGTGGAAGATGTTTTCATCAAGGTTTGGAAGAAAAGAACACAGCTAGGTAAAATCGAGAATTTTACATTTTATCTGTATGTAATGACTAAAAATTGCAGCCGGGATTATCTGCGTAAATATGGGAATAAAAAGAGCATTAACCTGGACGAGGTAGCCCTACCCTTTTATAGAGTGGACGCTACTCCGGAAGACCTCATGATAACAGAGGAGGCTATTAATCAAATCAATAAGGCTATCAACGAGCTTCCAACAAAATGCCGGCTTATATTCAAACTGGTAAAAGAAGATGGATTAAAGTACCGGGAAGTTGCTGAATTACTGCATCTCAACATTAAAACAGTAGAAAACCAGGTTGGAATTGCATTAAAAAAAATTCATAGTGTGGTAAATAAATTTCTTCCAAGGTCAGTCAGGACCAAATTCTCTTAAATACAGGTTCCTTTCTTTTAATCCCCGACTTATTTTTTCTCTTCTTGGGGGTAATGACTTCATTAAGACGTTTATTTCATAGATTCTAAACATCAACTGAAATTCCATGCTACCGGACAGATTCTGGATTCTTTTTGGCAAGAAAAAAAACGGTGAAGCAACCACGGCTGAACTGGAAGAGCTTGAATCAATTCTGAAGGAGCATTCCCATCTTGGTTTTACAAATGAACTTGTTGAAAAGTTATGGGATTCCCCGCTGGATACCATTCCGCAAACTCAAATCAGCAGAAATGTATGGTTTAGGATACAGGATCAAATCAATTCAGATAAAATTAAATTAGGCAGGCTTGTACAGGTCAGGGGCTGGAAAAAATTGATCGCCGCAGCTGTTCTATTAATGGCTATTATTTCTCCCTGGGCCCTTTACAATTCATTTAAAAATAAAATTAAGGGAAATGCCATCTTAAATGCAACCACAAATTATATACTTACACA
>JABDDT010000092.1 GCA_013287475.1 Bacteroidota bacterium | reverse complement strand
GCATGCCATCATGGGACCCAATGGATCCGGAAAAAGTACGCTGGCATCTGTTCTTGCCGGTCGAAGTGATTATGAAGTACTGGAAGGTTCTGTAGAATTTCTCGGCAGGGACCTGCTTGAATTATCACCTGAACAGAGGGCGGCGGAAGGTTTGTTTCTTGCTTTTCAATATCCTGTCGAGATACCAGGATTGAACACTGTAAATTTTATTAAAACGGCCGTTAATGAAGTACGTAAATACAGAGGTGAAGTTCCGATGGACGCAGTTTCTTTTCTCAAAAGGATGAAAGAAAAAATGGCACTTGTAAATATTGAGCAGTCACTAATAAGCAGGTCGCTGAATGAAGGATTTTCCGGAGGAGAGAAGAAGAGAAACGAAATATTTCAGATGGCAATGCTGGAACCAAGGCTTGCCATACTGGATGAAACAGATTCAGGACTCGATATTGACGCGATCAGAATTGTATCGAACGGTGTGAATAAATTAAGAAATAAAGAGAATGCGATATTGGTTGTAACACATTACCAGCGTTTACTTGATTATATCGTTCCGGATTATGTTCATGTTTTATACAATGGCAGGATTGTGAAATCCGGTCCTAAGGAGCTCGCACTCGAACTTGAAGAAAGAGGATATGATTTTATTAAAGGTGAAAACACAGTAGAAGCCGCATAGTTTCGGAGATCAATTTGTCATAATGAACACAATCGCATATTTTAAAGAAAGATTTGATCAGTTCCAGCCTGATGATGACCATGGCAGTCTTGACAAATTACGAGAACACGCTTTCAGGGAATTTTCAAATCTTGGGATTCCGGGATCAAAGCATGAAGAATGGAAGTATACCAGGGTAGCCGGATTATTTAATAAAGAATTTCAACTGCCTGCAGATCCGCTAACCATTTCCATAACACCGGATGATCTGAAAGCAATCCGTCTTCCTGGTCATGAAATGGCGAATGAAATGGTATTCGTTAATGGCTTTTATTCATTTTCCCTTTCCCAGATCCGCACGAATGGAATACAGGTGGTTCCCATGGAAGAAGCTTCAAAAAATGAATTTCAGGGACAGGTCTCTCAATGGCTTGGTGATAGCAGTCAATATTTAAAAGATGGTATCAATGCGTTAAATATGGCATTCATACATGGCGCTGTTTTTATCCATGTGGCAAAAGGAAAACAAATCGAGCATCCCATTTATATTTATCATATTACTGATGCGCGTACCGTAAATATTTTTTCCCAGCCACGAAGCCTGATGATCGTGGATGAACTTGCGCAGGTACAGGTTGTTGAAAATTATGCAACACTCGGATCAAACGAGAGTTTTACAAACCAGGTCATGGAGATCATCGTTGAAAATGAAGCCAGGCTGGAATATTATAAAATTCAAAATGACGGTTCCAATACCAACCAGGTCAGCACGACCCATATCAGACAAATAGGTAAAAGCTTTACTCATGCGGTTACAATTTCATTAAATGGCGGACTTGTTCGCAATAACCTGAATGTGATCCTTGATGCAAAAAATTGTGAAGCGCACTTATATGGTCTCTATTTTCAATCAGGTCACAGTCACATCGATAATCATACCATTGTTGATAATATCAAACCAAATTGTCTCAGCAATGAACTTTATAAAGGCATTCTGAATGACCATGCAACAGGAGTATTTAATGGAAAAATATTTGTTCGGCAGGCTGCCCAGAAAACCAATGCTTATCAGAGCAATAAAAATATTCTCCTTTCCGACACCAGCAGTGTAAATACCAAACCACAGCTGGAAATTTTTGCTGATGATGTGAAATGTACCCATGGTTGTACGGTGGGAAGTCTCAATGAAGAAGGATTGTTTTATTTGCAATCCCGCGGCATCTCAGAAAAAACAGCCCGAAACCTGTTACTTGGTGCTTATGCTTCTGATATCCTGGAACAGGTAAAACCTGAACCACTTCGCGGATGGATAGAAAAACTGATAAACCACCGATTGGAAACAGATTTATCATGAATATTTCGCTCACCATACCAAAAACTTTGGATGTAACAGCTATCCGGAAAGAGTTCCCGATATTGAACAGGGAAATAAAAGGCCGGCCACTTATCTACCTGGATAATGCTGCTACAACCCAGAAACCTCAACAGGTTATTGATGCGATCGTTCATTACTATACAAACTATAATGCCAATATTCATAGGGGCATTCATACGCTGGCTGAAGAAGCAACTGCAGATTTTGAACAGACGCGCGATGTGGTGAAAACATTTATAGGTGCGGGTTCCAGGGAAGAGATCATTTTCACTAAAGGTACTACCGAAAGTATAAACCTGGTTGCTTATACATGGGGAAGAAAAAATATCAGGGCAGGTGATGAAATTATCATCAGCAATATGGAACACCATTCTAATATAGTTCCATGGCAAATTTTGTGCGAAGAAAAAGAAGCAATCCTGAAAGTAATACCTATCAATGATGCCGGGGAGTTGATTCTGGATGAATATGAAAAAATGCTCGGGTCAAAAACCAAACTGGTATCTATCGTTCATGTTTCTAATGCACTCGGGACGGTGAATCCGGTAAAACAGATGATTACAAGGGCACACGAAGCTGGCGCTGTTGTCATGGTGGATGGTGCACAATCTGCAGTACATCTTGATATAGATGTGTCGGATATGGATTGTGATTTTTTTGCTTTCTCGGCACATAAGCTTTATGGACCTACTGGTGTAGGTGTATTGTATGGAAAGAAAGAATTACTGGAATCCATGCCTCCTTTTCAGGGGGGCGGTGAAATGATAAAAGAGGTTACGTTTAATAAAACAACATTTAACGACCTGCCTTATAAATTTGAAGCGGGTACGCCAAATATTGCTGATGTAATAGCTTTTAAAACCGCTATCCGGTTTATTGAATCCATTGGAAAAGAAAAAATCCGGGAACATGAAAAGGAACTTCTGGAATATGCTCACCAGGAACTTGAAAAAATTCCCGGACTTCATATAATTGGGAAGGCCAGAGATAAAATAAGCGTAGTTTCATTCATTATTGAAAAAGCACATCCGCAGGATATTGGTATACTGCTCGATAATCGTGGGATCGCAGTCAGAACAGGCCATCATTGTGCCCAACCTCTGATGGACAGGTTCTCGATTCCGGGTACTGCGCGTGCATCATTTGCAGTTTACAATACGAAAGATGAATTGGATGAATTGGTGAATGGATTGAAACGGGCGGTTAAAATTTTAGCATAATGAATCCGGACCTGAGTATAGCGGAAACTGAAAAAGAAATTATTGAGGAGTTTGCATTGTTTGATTCCTGGGACGATAAATATGAATATATCATTGACCTTGGAAAGACATTGCCGGTACTGGATGCAAAATATAAAACGGACGAAAATCGTGTACGTGGCTGCCAGTCTTCAGTATGGCTTGTAGCAGAATACAAAGATGGAAAATTATTTTACCAGGCTGATAGTGACGCGATGATTGTAAAAGGGCTGATCAGTATGCTTATAAGAGTTCTGTCGGGAAGATCAACAGATGAAATTATTGAAGCCAGATTGGATTTTATCAGGGAAATCGGAATGACAACACACCTGGCACAGACAAGGTCAAACGGGTTGCTGAGCATGGTAAAACAAATGAAACATTACGCGCTGGCATTTAAAATTAAGGATCCCGTTCCGTCAAAAAATTAGGAAATGGAAGAGTTGAAAGAAAAAGTAATTGAAAAATTACAAACTATATTTGATCCGGAAATTCCGGTGAATATTTATGAATTGGGATTGATTTACGAAATAAATATTCTTCCAATCAATAATATACAGATCGTAATGACACTTACCGCACCCGGTTGTCCTGCTGCTCAAACCCTTCCTGTGGAAGTAGATCAGAAATTAAGAGAAATAGAAGGGGTTAATGATGTTCATGTTGCGATTACATGGAGTCCGCCCTGGGATAAATCACGGATGTCTGAAGTTGCACAGTTGGAATTAGGATGGCTTTAAAAAGCTTAAAGCCAAAAGCCTAAAGCTTAAAGCAATTGGAAAATGATTGAATTTGGAAATGAACGATTCTTAGCAATATGAAAAATATTTCATGAAAATTACTGCACAGGAAGAATTTGGTTTACGCGTCCTCATTCGTATTGCAGGATGTGCAACGGAAGACGGAATGAGTATTCCTCAGCTCAGCAAGGCCGAAGGCCTGAGTAGTCATTATGTGGCCAAGCTGACCAGAACCCTTCGCATGGCGGGGTTTATCAATAGTACACCGGGTTATAAAGGTGGGTACGTATTAGCAAAACCTTCAGAAGAAATTAAAATTAAATACGTCCTGCAGGCCCTGGGAGGCGTTCTGTATGATAAGGATTTTTGCGGTCAGCATACGGGTTCAGTAAATCTTTGTACGAATTCAGTTGATTGCTCCGCACGTTCATTATGGCAGATGATTCAATTTACAGTTGATCAGCTGCTCGACAAGATTACCTTGTATGATATGGCCAATTCAAAAAAGAGCGAATCTACCCAATTTCTCCGGAAGGTTCTCGAAGAAGTGCCTAAAATGGCTTGATCCTCCCCTGCAACTCATATTCTTCACCGACCCTCAAAACGGTCTGGATTTTTATAAGCTTCTTTCACCGGGAAAGTCGGTATTCTGCCCCGCTGATTTCATTTTTTTTACAAACACCTATCTTTATCAGTGAATGTAAATAAAAGCCAATGAAAAATTCAAGACGTGCATTTATTAAAAAATCAGCGCTGGCAGGTACCGGAATATTGGTCACAAAAAGAGGATGGACTGCTTCCAGTTACAAGCGGATCATGGGTTCCAACGACCGCGTACGCGTCGGTGTAGTTGGATTTTCTGACCGGCACAGATCATCCCATATGCCCAGCTTTATGAATCATTACAAAGAAATGAATTTCGATATAGTGGCTGTTTCGGATATCTGGAACAGACGCCGGGAAGAAGGAGCAGCACAATGGAAGACGAAAATGCAACACGATATTATTACATGCAGAAATAATGAAGAGTTATACGACCGAAAACTGGTGGACGCTGTATTCATCAGCACGGCCGATTTTCAGCATGCTCGTCACGCGATACAGGCAGTGGAAGGCGGATGTGATGCTTATGTTGAAAAACCCTTTGCGGAAACAATGGAAGATAACCGGGCTGCCCTGAAAGTAATAAAAGCATCGGACAAAATTGTTCAAATCGGTTCGCAGAGAAGAAGTGGCGCCAATTACCTGGCTGCAAATGAATTTATCCGTTCAGGTAAATTTGGGAATATTGTAATGGTTGAACTTACATGGAATGTAAATCAGCCCGGAAGATGGCGCAGACCGGATCTTGTTCCTGTTTTAAAAGAAGAAGATACAGACTGGAAACGATTCCTTATCAACCGGCCAGTTGTTCCATTTGACCCACGTTATTATCTTGAATTCCGTTTGTTCTGGCCATATTCCTCAGGCCTTCCTGGACAATGGATGAGTCATCAGATAGATACAGTGCATTGGTTCACCGGGTTGCAGCATCCTCGTTCTGTAGTTGCTAACGGTGGAATATATATGTGGAAGGATGGAAGAAAAAACTGGGACACTCTTACAGCTGCTTTTGACTACGGACCAATAGATGATCCGTCTGCCGGATTTCAGGTTAGCTTTCAATCGCGTATGGATAATGGTGATGAAAACCCAACTGAAATTTATTATTCAAATGGCGGAGAAATTAATCTTAATACCAATAAGGTTACACCCACCGGTGGTCTTACCCAGCATTTTGCTGATGCCATGCATATGCAGCCTAACCTACTTCCTGAGATGGAATTATCAAACTCCGAAAAAGTCGTTACCTCAGCCAATACAGGAGGAGACACTCTAACGTCGGCACATATACGAAACTGGATGGAATGCGTGCGGAGCCGTAAACAGCCTCATGCGCCGGTAGAAGCAGGATATAGTCATTCTATTGCCAATATCATGACAACTGCTGCCATTCATACAGGAGTTAAAGTAACATTTGATGAAATGACTCAAAATGTTATGGCTGAGGGTAAACCATTTCAGTATTAATAAGTGCATTTTTAAATATATGGTACGCAGCAAATTGCTGGCACTCATTTTATTATTTCCTTTTTGCGGAGCTGCTCAGCAAATGGAAGAAGTAAAATTAATAAAAGCAATAAACGAAAAGAGGATTGATGTTTTTATAGGACCTGGATTATTTACAAGATTTTTGTACCCTGACAGTCTTGAGAAACCTGTTTTATTTCCAATTTACGACGCGGAAAATACAATGGTAACACGTGGGTTTCCAATGAATCCAAGGACAGGTGAACCGACCGACCATCCGCATCATGTGGGATTATGGTTTACTTATGAAAATGTGAATGGGCTCGACTTCTGGAATAATTCATTCGCTATTCCCCCTGAAAAAAAATCATTATACGGATGGATAAAAACTGACAGCATTCTGGAAATTTCCAGTGGTCGTACTGGTATACTGCGTTATCATGCAAATTGGGTAAACCAGCAAAACCAGGTTTTGATGGAAGAAACGACCAGTTATATGTTCAGTGGATCAATGCAGGAAAGAATGATTGATCGCTTAACAATCCTGCAAGCTGATACCGATATTCTTTTTGCTGATGCTAAGGATGGGCTGCTTGGTTTGAGGCTGACGCATGAATTACAAATACCTTCTCTTAAAGATCAGCAGTTTACGGACAATAAAGGAAACGTAACCATTGTAAAAGGGGACACTGTAGCCAATGGAAATTACCTGACAAGTGAAGGGAAACAGGGAGATTCTGCCTGGAGTACCAGAGCAGACTGGTGTAAGGTATATGGTAAGGTCGGAAACGACTCCGTAAGCATTACCATTTTTGATCATCCGTCTAATCCGGATTATCCAACATTCTGGCATGCCAGGGGTTATGGTTTATTTGCTGCGAATCCTCTGGGAGAAAAAATATTTACTAACGGCAAATCCTCTTTTAATTTAAAACTTAAAAAAGGCAGCATGGTACAATTTAAATACAGGATCATTATTCAAAATGGTAAAATAACATCCACACCGGAATATTTAAATAAGGTCGCAAAGGAATTTGATAAGAAATAACAATTCTTATTTTGTGTTGGCGGGAGTCAGTTCGTTATGCTGGTCTTTAATCAGGAATAATGAGTCACTGAGAATATGCTCGACCTTCGAACATTCATCGAGATATTTTATCCGGGAATACATATTAATATGCGTCAGGTTGTTGGTATTGATTCCGAAAGTTACCGACTGCATATTTGAAAAATTTGTGTCAGTCGCCAGCTTATAATTTACTGCTGCATTATTATTGATCTTGATATTCAACTGCTGATAAGACTTCAGGGATTTATAAAAATAAACTTCCACGTAAGCCGAATCCTCGCCCAGTTCATTGATAACACGATTCACCATCGGACTACCCATCGTATGAATCAGATAACCATGTTCGTCATAGTTTTCTGTATAGACCGCCACTTTATTCTGGTAAAATGTATAAGATTTCAAAAACTGGTTTGGATAAAAAAGATATGCACCGCCTTTTAAACTATCCCAGCCTGCATCGTAAAGAGCAACAATTCTGAAGTTAGAATCCTTTACGGTAATTAATTTACCTCCAGAACCTTTCAGTATATCTGTAGCATCAATTAAGCAGATCGGGTTCCTGTTCTTACATGCAGATAAAGATATTATCAATGACAATACTGCCCATCTCATGTTGTATTGTTTTATATAGCAAAATAATTTCATCACACACTATCACCAGATTAAATTAAGAATTTTTAATGAATTTTTCTTTCATTTGATTGTTTTTGCTGAATTTATAAAATCAGGCCATATTCGTTTTACAGTAAACTGCGTCATTGATACTTAAATAAGCTGTATATTTCCCGAATGCCATTCAGGTCCCCGGAATCCTGATTTATTTATACATTAATCGGTATGAAATTGAATTTTAGCCGGCTGTTTATATTATTCTGCTGCATTTATTTTTTCAATCCTCTGCTCGCTCAGGATAAACCGGTGGTTTTGCAAAAAGATACAACAATTTCAAAAAAAGATACATTGAAAAAAGCAAGTGATGCTGACAGCACAGCACCCACGCCTTCACACCTCGAATTAAACCTGGTATATCAGTCCAATGATGTAACCAACGGGCGGAAAGATTCCAGTGTAATTCCTCTTATTACTCCTAAAATCAGTTATATTTTTAAATCCGGATTTGAGATAGATTTGGATGTAGGATATAATGTGCATGATCCTTCGCCACAGGTAAACCAGTACACCCTTGATGGGTCTTATAGTTTTAACCCTGGAAATTACAGCGGATCTGTAACATTATCGGGATTTGTTTATAATAAAAACAGCGGCAGTACAACATCAGAACAAAAAGGGAGCCTTGCGTACAGCAGTAGTTATTCATTTAGTTTTATACAACCCAGTCTGAACCTGACCTGGACTTTTGGAAATCATATTCCCGATTACCAGGCCTCCCCCGCTCTCCAACAACAATTCACCATTGGTAATTTCAATATCAGTCCGACTGTAACCATGAACGCCGCAACTCAGAATTCATACAATTCGTATTATCAGAACCGGCGTTTCACAATTCCCAGAAGCAGTAAACCATTGCCTGCCAATGTTACACTTTCCGGAGAAGTATTGAATTCAGATAAGTTTCAGATTCTGGACTATGAATTGAGCGCACCGGCGAATTTTACCGCAGGCAACTGGACTTTTAATTTTACACCGACTTATGCATTGCCCGTCAATCCTGCAGATATCCAGGCTAAACTCCAGATAAATAATGTTGTAAAAACTTATACCTATCAGGAAAAACTTCCCAATACTTTTTATTTCCAGATAGGTGCAACCTATAGCTTTTTAAAAAAGCGTTCTAAGCCTAAAGCCTCTTAGGCTTAACGCTTAACGCTTAACGCGTAACGCGTAATGCAATTCTATTTGAAACTTATTCTGAAATATCGATACACTTAAAAAAACCCTTACTCAGAAGATTTAAGATCATTAAACTAAAGCGTTACGCCTTACGCCTTACGCGTTACGCGTTAAGCGTTAGGCTTTAAGCTTTAGAACGCTTCCCTAATATTAAAATAGATACCCGTAAATCCATCGCCGATTCCATAATCAACTGCGATATTGGTTCGGTCTTTTTTATTCATCTTAATACGTAATCCGAAACCATAACCAGGTGCCACACTGTTAAATACCTTTTGTCCGGTGAGCGAGTTACTAGCCGTGGTCAGATTGGTGAATATAACACCACCTAATAAACCGTCCGTAGTAATTCTGTAGCGAAATTCAGCTTCTTCATAAATCATATCGTTTCCTCGGAACCGTCCCTGTATATATCCCCTGCCCGACCTGTTATATGTATCCCATGTAATGGCAGGAAGAGCAAGATATGGAACCTTCCCGGACGTAACCAATACGCCCCAGAACCAGAAAGCAATGACGTTACGCGGAATTCGCTTACTCACACCTATATAATTGCGCCATTCATAATAAAGCATAGTGCTGTTTTGTGTACTACCGAACGCAACTTCGTTTACACGGAAGGCAAGGTTTAAATAGTTTCCGGAAAATGCATTGACAGGATTATCACGGCTGTCGTGGATTATCTGGAATGACAATCCATTCACAGAATAATGAGCCGTATCGAATCCATACGCATTTGAATAAATATAATGAGATGTGAGATACTGGTTAGGGGTATCCAGTTTTAACGATTGATCTTTAATATTAAAATTATAATCAATCATCAGGCCCACACCTGCATACCATTTTCCAACTATACGC
>JABDDT010000091.1 GCA_013287475.1 Bacteroidota bacterium | reverse complement strand
TGATCATCATTTACAATGAGTAAAATGAAAACAACTGCGAGCAATATCCCTGTTATAAGTGCAAACGGAATTCTGGTGCGCTTGACTGGAATTTCAATATTCATTTGACATTCGCTTTTCAGTGCTAATTTAAATGTTATTCAATCAGATTTGTATTTATATTACAAGCGAATAATTTTTGATGACCCTTCTACTAAAAAGAAAAATAATTCGTTATAACCCGAAATCATCACAGATTCATTATGAGAGTATCACCGCGCTGCGTTTTGCTTTTGATTGTATTCATCTCCTGCAAAAAAAATGCTTCTGAGAAACCAGGTCCGGGGCCCTTTTACGCTCGATTCAAAATAAACGACAGTGCGGTCAGTTATGCCAATAATGTGGATTATTATTTTGAGCAGGGGAGGGGTACCAGCACGGACGCCTCAGCCGACAACGTATTTTTCCCGACAACTTTTGTTTCACCTGTGGCCGCGCACTATAGTAATGTGGGTCCCTTCTATTCATTCGGACAAGTCTTCCGTTATATGCCTCCATGCCCCAACTGTCTGCCGGACTGGAGTGGGTATGGCGACGCACTTTTCGTGACGGGCGCCTGGAACTACTGTTATACCGGGATTAATATTGTTACACAAACACTCGAGCTGACCTGCGGCGACAATCACAGCATGACGATCTATCTTAATTCCAAAAAAAGGCGATTTGCTGAATTCCGGATCGGACCTGCAACCCGCCTGGAGCTATTATTCGATCGACACGGTGACGGATTTTCATGTGCGCGAGACTTCTATCAGCTCCGGCAGTTACGACAAAATTATCTCGGGCCGTTTCGCCTGCCGCGTCTTCAATCCGCTGGATACCGCAGACTACCTTGACGTCACCGAAGGCGTGTTCAGGATGCCGATATGGCTAAATGCACCGTATTAATACAAATTTATAAAAATGATAAAAAGACTATTCATCCTCATTCTCCTAAGCGGACTTTATTTTACCTCCTTTTCACAGGAGGACCCAATAGTTCACCAGGGAACTTTTAAGAAAGGAAAGTTCGGAATGAGTTCAAATCTATACAAACCGGATAGCTGGGAAAACATAACGGGTGTCGGATTTTTAAAGCTAAAAAGATTTAACTCCTATTTTATTGTTTTAAAGTTAATGGACACCGATAAATATTTAGCCAGCCGGAACTTTTTAATCCGGTGGATCCTGAAAAAATATCTTAAGCTGTATGGAGGAATTGTTTTGATTTCAGACCGTCGGATTGATTACGACATCAACCAGTTAAAAAAGGAAATCGTCGAACGGTGTGTATTCTCAGTTTGATTCGAATAATTTTTACGATTCAACAAATGATACCACAACTGCAAATAATATCATTTATTGATATTTATTATAATTATAATATAGTGATGGACTAGTGGCTGGTTTTTAATCAGATCGTCAGTCAGTTTCCGATTCAGGGACAGGTAACGAAATCACCTTTTTTTCAGGCAATGATTCCAAGCTGCCCTTCAATTTTCATTCGCCGCATTATATTTGCTTATCTCCTTAATTTTTATGATCAAGTCAGCGGCCGCTAAACTGCTTTTTGAGCATTTTATTACCGAAGTGCAAAAGATCGGCGCTGTTGAAATCTATCCGCACAAAACCATGATCAGCATTTATCATGGGAAGCATGGAGTGGCTTATGTTACCCAGGCCGGTAAAGATTATATCCATGTAGTATTTGCTTTTAAGCAGCGTTATGATGACAACCTCTGCTTTATACGCATACAGGAAGTACCCGGCAGACATACGATCTATCACCATTTAAGAATATTGAATAAAGAAGATATCAATGATGAGGTTCGTAAATTTATTCGGATAGCTTATAACAGAACTCTATAATAAGCGCATCAACAAAAAATATGTGGATGCGGAAGTAGTTTTGATACCAGGGTTCATCATATAGTTGAAACGTTCCAAAAAGTACGCGTTTTGTGAACTACATTTCAGTGGTGGGATCTTAATAAAACTAGATATCGTTACTAATACTTTGATAAAATTCAACGTTTCATTTTATCCATTAAGTTTTTAACCGAAACTGGTATCGTTTAATTCTAACCATTTTATTGTTCTAAATATGAAAGTAATAAGTTTAACTCGAAGGCTGATCTTCGTATAACAATCGAAAAATCAAAGACGAAAACGACGCGACAGTTCATGTATTACTGCAATATTATTATAGCATTGACGTTATATAATGTTGCTCTCAATGGTATTTCAACGTAGTTGAATCTATTTCCTCCCCATTTTATTATAAATATGTGCGGCTGCAAATAATTCATTTGTGTTCCACAGTTTGTATCCCTTCTCCTTCAGGGCGTCCATATAGGTTAACGGTCTTTCTACATTAGCTTATGCCATAGTATACATGTTGGTGAACAAAAAAAATATGAAATAAGTGCGCTTACATTTTTAAGCAAAAAATCCTATTCCTATGATCATACTATTTTTACAATTTTTAAAGAATCGAATCCTGCCGCTGATCATGCTCGCAATGATCACATCGGGCACAATGGCCGCCACTATTGCATCTATTGCTACCGGAAATTGGAGCGCAACCGCCTGGCCAAATACTACCCGTACCGGAACGATCACGACAACCTTAGTATCTTCTACAGTTACAGGTGCGGGAGGTTCATTATTTCTAACAGAAATAAGTGTTGGAAACATCATAAAAACAGCAGGCAATGTAGTGATAGGCACCGTTTTGACTGTTACCAGCAATACAACGTTAACCCTGACATCCAATGCGGCTTCTGCCAATGCAGGGATAGCTTACAATGTTCAGGGGATCGGTTCAGGCGATGCTGCCACTATCTCCGGAGGGAACAATATAACTGTTGATGTTGCCAACGCAGTTTGTGCAAGTTTACTGAATAACAATGGGGGAGTTGGTAACTCGATCCTGCTTTTTAATGCAGGTTCCCACCTTACCATTTCCGGACTATTCACGATAGGTGGTAATGTTACACATAAACTTAGCATTGATATGACGAATGGGGGAATTTTAACCATGTCGACCTTCACACTCGTGATTACCAATACCTGGACGCCAGGTTTGGGTACCGTTGAGATCACAGCGACCAATACGTTGCCCGCTACTTTTTTTACTTCTTTCAATAATCTGACAATCACAGCGGGAACAACGACGACCGGTGTAGCACTGACAATAAATAGCCATCTTTCCATAGCAGACGGGGCCACTTTCTCAGTTGGGGCTTTTGCGTTGACAGTAACAGGTACGACCACGGTGGGGAGCGGAACGAGCGGAAATTTAACTGTATCTTCAGCTACAGGGTCCACCTTTACCGGCCTGGTAACGATCAATGTGGGTGGCGTCTGGAACAATTCAGGAAACGCTGCCATAATTTATCAAGGTGGAATTACCAATAACGGAACGTTCACGGCGGGTACGGGTATACAGACTTTTAATACAAATGCACAAGCGCTTACAGGGACGTTCTCGATGCCAGATGTCACCGTTAATGTTATCACACTTACAAATAACAATACCCTGAGTGTTACATCGAACCTCGCGGGCTCTGGCACGCTGATCCAGGCTGCGAATGCAACGCTCAATATTGTCTTTACCGGCTCATTTGGCATCACAGGCCTGACCGCCACTGCGAATGGCAACAACGTTAATTACGGCTTTGCGGGGACTCAAACCGTTTTTCCCGTTGCTTATTACAATTTAACCCTCAGTAATACCAGTTTAAAGACTTTACTAGCTGGAACAACGACCATCAGCGGGAATTTGACCCTGAGTGGGACTGCCAGCACTTCAGCCGTGACAGGATTAACCATCGGAGGCAATGTAAATATCGGAGTCGGTACCTCCTTTACTCCCGGCGGTTTTACCCATTCCGTTGCAGGGAATTGGAGCAGGATCGGAACATTTACCGCGGGTACAAGCACGATTATATTTAATGGTTCTGGCGTGCAAACCATCACCGCTACCGGTGGTGAAAATTTTGCCAGTGTAACTATTAATAATTCTGGTGCAGGTATCCAATTAGTGAATGCCGTTACTGTTGCCACAACTTTGACAATGACGCAGGGAAATATTGATTTAAATGGCAATAACCTGACCCTGGGATTATCAGCCGCTTCTATAGGAACGCTTGCCCGTATAACTGGTACCATGCTGGGCACAGGAACTTTTATACGCTGGTTCAATACGTCGACAATAGCTGCGGGCTCTGTTACAGGTCTGTTTCCCACGGGAACAGCAACTGATTACAGACCATTTTTTATCTCAGCCCCTGCAACAGGTGCAACAACGGGAGGATCTATCACAGTCGGTTATCACAATGCCACGACCAATACTTCAATACCTACTTATATGGACGGTGCTGCAACGATCCAGGTCAGAAAAGATTTAAACTGGGCAGTGACTACTGGTAATGGATTAACAGGGGGAACTTATAACCTTGATGTTCAGGGTACGAATTATGGTGTGATTGGCGCCGTAACAGATTTGAGATTAACGCTGGCAAACAGTGTGGTCGGTCTCCCTGGTGTCAATGCGGGAACCACTTTAAATCCACAGATCAATAGAACCGGATTAACGATGGCAAATCTTACAAATACATTTTATATCGGATCGATCAATTCGGCGAGTACGCCACTGCCAGTTACGCTTGTTTCTTTCACTGCATTTTTGAATGCAGGGAAAGTAGATTTGAAATGGGAAACGGCCACTGAAACGCAGAATGATTATTTTACTATTTTGCGATCAAAGGAAGGTATTCAATGGGAAAGTCTTGAAAAAATTCCCGGAAAAGGTAATTCCGCTTCCAGCTCTTATTACGAAACCTTTGACAAAAACCCGCTCTACGGACAATCTTTTTATAAATTGGAGAACACCGATTTTGATGGCCATGTTTATTTTTCTCCGGTTGTGATGGTGAATGATGGCAACCTCGCGGATCAGGTATCTTTTTATCCGAATCCGGCATCTACTCATGTGATTATTTCTTTTTCAGGTACCCAGCCATACACAATACAGGTTTTTAATAGTGCGGGACAATTGATGAAGGTTGTTACCAATAATGTTCTATCAAAAACGCTGAATGTTTCTGATTTGCCTACCGGAGTTTATTTTATTCAAATAATGGTTGGAGGAAGTATTCAAACGAAAGAAGTGATCGTGAATAGATGACAACTAAATTTTACAAATTTTCAGCGTGTTGGGGGGCGATGTGGTAGAGAATCTCTATGAGGTGATGGCCAGGTGGTAATGACAAAGTTTGCCTAACTTTCCACCGAGTAGCTCTACCATGACTTACCGTAATATATTACTCATTGAAGACGATCCGGACGACCAGGAAATATTCATAAGCGTCCTTCAATCCATTAGTGATTCAGTAAAATGTGTAGCAATAGGCGATGCGGAACTGGCGTTGGACAAACTAAAAAACAAAGAAATTGCTCCTGAAATCATCTTCATCGACCTGAATATGCCGATGATGAACGGCATTCAATTCCTGACCGAAGTCAAGCAGCAAGAGATATTAATGGAAATACCCGTTATTGTTCTTACTACCGCCTCCGATCCTGGCATCATCAAAAAAGTCAAATATCTAGGAGCATATGACTACATCATAAAACCCAGCCAATACGGCGAATTAAGAAAAGCTCTCGTTGCAATCCTGGTTTAGCGACTCAAACTCTATCACATTATTGACGACTTCCGATATTTACTTCAGGTTGGATCTTCAGATAACTTAATTCCGTGGATAAATAAATAAATTGCGCGTTTCCCGGTAGCGTGGTTTTTTTTCTACACTATGTAATGGTTCTATCTAATTCTAATAGCATTTCGCATGGTATCAATCTTGTCCTCATGTTTGGGAAATCTTTAATTGCCGAACAGTTTATTTTAAAAACCTGTTTTATGATTTAAGAAAAAATGAAAGTGTATACTCATGTATCGTGCATGCATACTTAATCTCCCACTGTTAGATTGACTCCCAGCCTGGATAATATCAGCGCTTTTTTATTTACTCTTCATTTTCCCGGGAGATTTCTCTGTCTGTACTTTGATTATAGTTATTCATATTATACATGTAAAAATACTGACGAGATGTTTTGTAAAAATACGGAGGGTATTGTTTTTGCTTTTGAACATTATTAAATGTCAAACAACAATTATTCAATTGTATGACTTCAAAGAAAAGGAAAATAATTATTCTCCAGTTATTAATATTATTTGCTTTTGATTTGAGTATCGTATTTTATGTTGTTTATAAATTTATTTATTAATCCGTACTCTCTTTATTTAAAACCCTTCTTTTGGCGAAGGCCGCGGGGGGTGAGCAAAAATTTATTTACAAGACTCTTTAATGGTACTCCTGAAAACATCTTTATATTTCTTACTAATTCCTGCAATTGTGGCGCATGGTATCGCCTTGTTTGTATATTCTAAAATTAATGTTGCGGATACCATTCCACCGAAAGTAATGTTTACCTCACCGGCAGAATTTGCAAACTGCGTTAATATCAAAAGTCATATCACGGTTACCTTTAGTAAAATCCTGGATTCTGCAACCATATCGAACTCCACATTTTTCCTTGAGGATTCGGTTGGTAATCCGGTTGCCGCTACAGTCAGTTATTCAGCAAAATCCAGGACAGCCACCCTGATCCCGTCTGCATCCTTGATATATAAAGGAAGGTATACCTTAACCGTAAAAGGTGGTACTACGCCCTCTGTCATCAAAGACAATCTGGGTATTCACCTGCAGGCTGATTTTGTTTGGAAATTTACCGCCTCTCCACCGCCTGATGCCCCACCTGATGAAGGAACCGGAGGACCGATTCTTGTTATCAGCAGCGCCCGGAATCCCTTCAGCAGATACCCCCCGCAAGTACAAATACAAGTACAAAAAGTTATGTAGCTAGTTATTCCAGCGAAATTGTCGATCCCGGCTAACTTGTTTTAATAGACTCCGCCAATAGTTCTGCCGTTAAGATTTGCATAAGGAGGATTAAATTGGGGTAATTGAACCGGTACTTTTGCTGATGCGCTGGTATCCGTAAGAGTTTTCATAAAAGAAACAAGTTCCTTTTTCTCAGCATCCGTGAGTTTAAGTTCTACGGGCAATATAGTAAAGAAGGGCAGACCGGTCATATCAGGACGCATATCTTTTTTAAATTTATTTCCCGCAGCATGATCATAAAAATCCACAACCTGCTCCAGGGTCTTAAATAATCCATTGTGCATATAGGGTGATGTAAGTGCAACATTGCGAACGGTTGGTGTTTTGAATGAAAACCGTGCAAATCCCTGGCCGTTTATTTTCATCAATCCGAGGTCCGGATCAATAACATACTTAACTACCGAATCCTTAACAGGAACGCCGATTGAATGATGGTCTGAAACATCATAAAACGGTGGCAGGGATCCATTAAACAATGGAGCAAAATGACAAACGCCGCATTTTGCTTTTCCCATATACACATTGAATCCGTTAATCTCTTCCTGGTTTAATTTGGTTACATCGCCCTGCATATATTGATCAAAGCGGCTGTTCAGTCCTGTCAGGGTCCTTTCATAGACTCCGATCGCATACTTCACGTAAGCCCGCGTAATACCTGTCTTTTTAGTATTGGGGAAAGCTTTATGAAAAAGAGTTACATATTCGGGACTGGCATTCAGTTTATCAATTACTCTGGAAAAGGAACTGTGCAATTCTCTTTCATTATTGACTACTGAATCCAGTTGATCTTCCAGCGAACCTGCCCGAAGATCCCAAAATAATCGATTCTGAAAGCCGGCATTGATAACGGTAGGTGAATTACGTGGCAGGGTATCAAATTCAAATGCAACACTTTTTGTTTTGCTATCTGTAAATGCCATTGCCGGCTTATGACAGGAAGCGCAAGCTCTCTGGTTGTTGTCAGATAAAACAGGGTCGAAGAAAAGTAATTCTCCAAGCTTTGCTTTTTCAGGAGAATAATAGGCTTCTTTATCTGGTGCAAAATAATCAGCATTGAATATATCCTTATCGAAAATATGCCTGGCATCTGATTTGAGTGCAGCATCTTTTTTAAGGAATGGAACTTCGAATGCAACCTGCATATCGTTTAAAAATCCGGACAAAGGGATCAGGAAATTTTTTATAAAATACATTCGATTGAATGAATGGAAGTCTTTATTAACCGCTAAATATTGTTTAGTCCCGGCATATAAAATTGCCCATTTTTTTTTTCAGTTCAATCTGAGAATCCGGTAATTCACTGGCAAGTTCTCCTGCAAATAATAACCAACTATCCATTGAACCATTAAGGCCTGGAATAGCCGCTTCTTCAATTATAAAATCGCTGTTGGCAATATCTATTGTACTGATTCGAAATATCTCTATTCGGAGCGCATCAAAGAGTACAGATTCATTCATACTTTTAAGGTGATCACCATATTTGCTATCATGAAGTGCTTTACGATAACTGAACACTGCCTGATTGATAAATTCCCTTTGGTTAAGGGTGTCCTGCCTGGTAAAATACTTTGACAACATACTATCCGGCTCATTACCAATTGGACCCTGAAACAACCAGGCATCAGGTAATCCATTGTAAAAGCCCTTTTTATCATTTTTATGAAACTGAAAGGGCCCGGTTAATTTGCTGTAATAGAGATTTGGTTCAAAATAGATGATAAAACCGGCAGACTGTCTGAAATAAAAAGACAGCTCTTCATATTTCTTCTCTCGTATTGAGAAGCTGCTGTCATAAAAATAAAGTGGATAAGTTTGAAGGAAGGAATCCAAAGAGCTCACCCTGTTGATATATAACTGTGTGATCCTCGAAACTGTTCTGGAGAGATTTTTCTTTTTTTCAGTCAATGATGAAGAAAATCCGGCAATTAACAGGATAAGCACTGGTAACAATGCTGTTTTTTTCATGACTAAGGTTTATTTGCATCGGGTTCTCTAAATTACGATTTTTTGCTTTTAAGAGTTTTATAATAATTAAAGGCAGTTGAGTATTGAATAATTTCTCAATCCTTAAAAAATCGTACAGTTTTGGAAGGTTAATTAACTAAAATCCGGCTATAGTGAAGTTTTTTCCGAGAACTTCCGGTGAGCTCACCGGCTTTTGGTGATTTCACCTGTCTTCTCCCTTATTGACTTTCAATTCCTTGCGTAAATAGACTTTATATAATTTTACAGCATACATATCATACCGATTAACTGTTCTTGTCAATCAGTTGTACCATATTTTTATTGAAGGATGAAAGTTTAGTTTCTAAAGTAGCAAAAAAATCTAAATCAGCATTTTCTACCTCAATAAGCGCTTTTTGCAAAACAACTTCTCCTTTAGTTGTCAGTCTAATTGTTTTTGCTCTTGTGTCTGTCTCGTGTTCTTTCCGTATTATAAACCTTTTACCTTCTAATGTTCGCAATACTTTTGATACCATCATTCTGTCGGCATTACTTTGGTTGGCAATGTCAACTTGTGTAACGGCGTTGCTTTTTTTTGAAAGCCAACCTAATGCAGCCAACAACACAAATTGCGTTTGTGTCAAGTCTAAAGGGTCCAGGACCTTTTTTTGTTTACGCTGCCATAACATAGTGAGTTGTCCAAGTAAATAACCTGGGCTATCGTTCGGTCTTTTAAAATGGAATTCAATATCTCTGGGCATAATGATGTTGAAGCATTTGCGATGAAATTAAATCGAAATCGTGTTGGTTAATTTCAAAGAAACCAAATCGAGATGGATAACCCCAATGATCTTTTGACGGCACTAATATCCAATATTTTGTATCTCGATTATTCACTGTTGGTCGTTATAGCCTGTTCCAAAAATGTAATAATATAACCATCTGGGTCTTTTGCCATCAATGTTTTACCAAAAGGTGTATTGTTGATTGATCCAATAAGAGATACTCCTTTTCCAGTCAGTTGGTTTTGTAGTTCTTCAATTTTTTCATCAATAGCGAACCAAAGTGAAGCACCTATACCAAGTTCTTTGCCGTCTATGTTCCCAATAGGTGTTCTTATAGCAAAACTTGCTTCGCCTTTGTTGAACTTAAAAACACAGGCATATGGATTGCTCATTTCGGATAATTGAAATCCCAATTTGTTTGTATAGAAGGCTTTTGATACTTCCAAATCTCTTACTTGAAGAGACGCAAAATCTAATTTTCTCATCTTATCTATATTTGTTGTCGCAAATATAGTATACGCGACAACATAA
>JABDDT010000090.1:1404-10278 GCA_013287475.1 Bacteroidota bacterium | reverse complement strand
GCGGCAAAAATCTTCCCGCACAATTCTTATGGCTACTGATCCGTCTTCACCAACCAGATTCTTCGCCAGACCAAGGGCGCCTTCATAAATTACTGTAGTGGGCTTTGTTGTTTTTTCCAGGTATGCAGCTATATAAGGTTTCGGGTATTCCGTATATCGGTTTACATCTTTATAATCAGCTAATAAAACTATCATGGATTTGGATTCAGGTCTTTGTTTGAGAATAAAAATTTTTTGTACTGCATCCGGATTAGTAGCATCACAACCAATTCCCCAGATAGTATCTGTAGGATATAAAATAAGTCCCCCACTGCGCAGGGTTTCCAGGCTATGAATGATATCAGTTTCAAATTCCAACAATTGATTTTCGGTAAAAATACCAAATGATTTAAAATACAAAGAGATCTATCATTTTAGATTAAGACATCAGTCTTATGTTTGCAAAAAATATATCTGATGGAACTTAAAGCAAGGATTGAAGAAGTATGGAAGAACAGGGAATTACTAAAAGATCGTACATATATCGAAGCCATCAAGGCTGTAATTGAAGAAACAGATAAAGGTCGTTTGCGTGTGGCCGAACCCGATGGAAATGACTGGAAAGTGAACGAGTGGGTGAAACAAGCCATCCTTTTGTATTTCGGTATCCGGCAGATGAATACCTGGACGATAGGCCCTATGGAGTTTTATGATAAGATGGCATTGAAAAAAGATTACGCTACCCTGAATGTACGGGCTGTGCCTCACGCCATTGCCCGTTATGGAGCTTATCTTGGAAAAACAGTCGTTCTCATGCCAAGTTATGTGAATATAGGGGCTTATGTTGATGAAGGAACGATGGTAGATACTTGGGCTACAGTGGGAAGTTGCGCACAAATCGGAAAAGCTGTTCATCTGAGCGGAGGAGTAGGTATTGGAGGGGTGCTCGAACCACTGCAGGCTGCACCTGTGATCATAGAAGATGGTTGTTTTATCGGTTCGAGATGTATAGTTGTTGAAGGAGTAAGGGTGGAAAAAGAAGCAGTACTTGGAGCCAACGTGGTCCTCACACAAAGCACAAAAATAATTGATGTAAGCGGAAGTTTGCCTGTTGAATATAAGGGTCGCATACCTGCGCGCAGCGTAGTGATTCCAGGATCTTATACGAAGAAATTCCCTGCGGGTGAATATCAGGTTGGCTGTGCGCTGATCATTGGTCAGCGTAAAACTTCCACCGATCTGAAAACAAGTCTCAATGATGCGCTGAGAGATTTTGCCATTGCAGGGTAAAGCAAGTATAAGAGTATAGGAGTATAAGAGTGGGAATTGAATTTAAAACCCATACTCTTATACTCCTATACTCTTATACTTTAATTAAGAAAGAAACAATTAATTAGAGTAATACAAATTAGGATTACTCCTCTCCGCTGCTTCAATTTCTGTATAATCTGAAAGAATGTCGGCTTTATTTTTTCCAATGCACACATCGTGTTCAAAATGCACGGATACACTATGGTCAACAGTTCGAACTGTCCATCCGTCGGGTTCCGTAAATACTTCACGTTTCCCCAGATTAATCATTGGCTCGATGGCCAGTATAAGACCATCTCTCATTTTAATACCTGATCCGCGTTTACCATAATTTGCCACCTGGGGATCTTCATGCAAGCTCCTGCCCAATCCATGACCTACGAGTTCGCGTACAACCCCGTAACCATATTTTTTTTCCGTATGTTCCTGGATAGCATAAGAAATATCCCCAATCCGATTGCCTGCAGTTGCTTTTTCAATCCCCTTATATAAAGATTCTTTCGTTACACGAATAAGCTGTGCTATGTCAGCACCCGGATTTCCGATTGCAAAGGTATATGCATGGTCGCCGTGAAATCCGTTTTTTAAAACTCCGATATCGACGGAAATGATATCGCCCTCATTCAATTCATTTTCGTTTGGGAATCCATGAACGACAACATCGTTGACTGAAATACAGGAATTAAAAGGATAACCGTGATAATTTAAAAAAGAAGGAATAGCAACATGATCACGTATAAAACTTCCAATAAACTTATCCAGTGAAAGAGTAGTAATTCCGGCCTTTAACAGTTTAGCGGTTTCAGTAAGGGTTTTACTTACCAGTAATGCACTTTCCCTTGCCAGTTCAATTTCTGCTTTCGTTTTGTGATAAATCATCCTAGATCACCGCATTGGTAACCGACTGACGGCCCTGAATACGGCCTGACTTCATCAGTCCGTCATACTGACGCATCAGCAGCTGGGTTTCAATCTGCTGCAGGGTATCAAGAATTACAGCCACCATAATCAACAGGGAAGTTCCCCCGTAAAATGCTGCAAAACCCTGTGTAACTCCTGCACGTTGTGCAAACCCGGGGAGAATTCCAACAATTGCCAGTAAAACTGCACCGGGAAGTGTAATCTTATCCATCACGGAGCCAATAAAATCAGCCGTTGGCTGACCAGGTTTTACCCCTGGTACAAAGCCATTATTACGTTTGAGATCATCTGCTACCTGTTTAGGATTAAATATAAGGGAAGTATAAAGGAAAGTAAATCCAATGACAATGATTCCATAAAAAATCATATGAACATAGTCGCGCGGATCTGAAAATATTCTTGAGATACCTTCTTTGTTTTCAAAACTTGTATAAGAAATCAAAGTGGGCAGGAACATAATGGCCTGCGCAAATATAATTGGCATTACACCGGCACTGTTTACTTTTAAAGGAAGAAACTGGCGGGCACCACCAAACTGGCGGTTACCCACAATCTGTTTGGCATAGTTTACCGGCACTTTTCTTACACCCTGAATTAAGACAATCAGGCCCATGATCACTGCGATAAGGATGGCGACTTCAATAACAAAAAGAAGAATACCACCGCTGCCATTTACTGCTTTAGACTGGAATTCGCGGGAAAGAGCACCAGGAAAACGTGCCAGGATACCAATCATGATGATGATAGAAGTACCATTACCCAATCCTTTATCTGTAATTTTTTCACCAATCCACATAACAAATAATGTACCTGCAGTCAGCAGAATAGGAGTTGTAAGCCAGAAAAAAGCGCTGAAGCTGTCAATGATTGCATCACGGCCCATTGTTTTCAAATAACCCACGTATGCATAAGCCTGTGCAAAAGTTACAATTACCGTGAGGTAGCGGGTCCACTGATTTATTTTCTTTCTGCCGCTTTCACCATCTTTTTGAATTTTCTGCATCTGGGGTACCAGTATACTCATCAATTGCATGAAGATAGAAGCGGATATATAGGGCATGATACCCAGGGCCAGAATAGAAGCCTGTGAAAAGGCACCTCCGGAAAACGCATCAATCAATCCGAGTGCACCGGTTTTAGCACCACTCAGACTTGCCAGTTTGTTTGGATCTATTCCAGGTAAAACGATATAGGTACAAAATCTGTAAACCAGTAATAATGTAAGCGTCACAAGGATCTTACTTTTTAATTCCGGAATACTCCATATATTTTTTAAAGTATCAAAAAATTTCTTCACGTTCTTCGTAATTATTTAGGAACTATAACAAGCAAAAAAGACGATCGGAATCGTCTGTGCAAGTTAATGACTATTTTAGGATTTAGCACCCACTACCGGCTTCTTCAGCTTTATGATTTCGAGGGATCCGCCAGATCCTTCAATCGCCAGTCTGGCCTTTTCACTCACTGCGTTTACCTTGAAATTAAGTTTGGACTTTAATTCTCCATTCCCCAGGATTTTAACCAGATCAGTACGGGAAATTAATCCGCTTGCATATAAATTAGCAGCTGAAATCTCTTTAATATCATATTTCTCAGCTAGTTGTTCAATCTGGGAAAGATTGAATACCACATAGGATATACGATCAGGGTTTTTGAAACCACGCTTTGGCAGCCTGCGCTGTATTGGCATCTGTCCACCTTCGTGCGCCATTTTGCGCTGATAACCGGCACGACTCTGTCCCCCTTTGTTACCTTTGGTTGAAGTTCCACCCTTACCGGAAGCTTCACCCCGACCCAGTCTTTTTTCCTTATGCGTTGAGCCTTTTGCCGGCTTGATGCTATGTAAGTTCATCATTGTTAATTTGAAAATTTGACTCTGCCAGCGGCAGATAAAAATGTTTTTCCACATTCCCGCACTCTCACACTCTCACACTCTCACACTCTCACACTAATATTTATACTTCTTCCACTTTTAATAAATGCTCCACCGTCCTGATCATTCCAAGCACCTGAGGTGTTGCTTCAATTTCTCTCGGATTATGCAGCTTTTTCAAGCCAAGAGCCTGCAAGGTCAATTTTTGTCTTTCCGACCTGTCAATGCCGCTCTTTATCTGTGTAATTCGTAACTTTTTCATTTCCTTCTTATTTGTTCCGGTTTATCCGTTGAATACTTTCTTCAATGAAATGTTTCTTGTTCTTGAAACCTGTATAGGTTCTCTCAGTAAGCCAAGTGCCTTGAAAGTAGCTTTTACAACATTGTGCGGATTTGCGGATCCCAGGGATTTAGCCAACACATCTGTGATGCCAGCACTTTCCAAAACGGCACGCATACTTCCACCGGCGATAACGCCCGTACCATGTGCAGCGGGCTTGATCAGCACTTTCGCTGCACCTTCCTTAGCCAGTTGATCGTGTGGGATTGTTCCATGCATCACTGGAACCTTAATCAGGTTTTTCTTTGCATCTTCAATTCCTTTGGTAATGGCTTCCTGTACTTCTTTGGCCTTTCCTAAACCATGACCAACCACACCGTTTTCATTTCCGACTACCACAAGTGCGGAAAAACTGAAAGCACGTCCTCCCTTAGTGGTCTTTACCACGCGATTGATGGAAACTACTTTTTCTTTCAACTCCAGGTCTCCGGCTTTGATCTTAGATATACTAGTTGTTGACATGATAATTATTTACGAATAAACTATTTAAATATTTAAAATTGAAGACCGCCTTCACGGGCTGCATCAGCAATCGCTTTCACTCTTCCATGATACAAATTACCGCCTCGGTCAAATACTACTTTCTGAATTCCCAACTCGGTCGCCTTACGTGCAATCGTTAACCCAACCAGTTTGCTTTTTTCAGTCTTTGTCACTTTCTGCGCCACAATATCTTTATCCCGTGAAGAAGCTGCTGCCAGGGTAGTTCCATTGTTATCATCAATCAGCTGTGCATATATTTCGCTATTGCTTCTGAAGACTGATAAACGGGGTTTGTCAGCACTTCCGGAAACTTTTTTGCGTACGCGATATCTGATTTTCTGTCTTTTTATAAGCTTATCCATCACTTTGAATTTGAAAATTTGATCTTTAACTTCCCCTCTGAATATTTCCTCACTCTCACACTCTCACACTCTCACACTCTCACACTATTTTCCCGCAGCCTTACCAGCCTTCTTCCTTACTATTTCACCAGTATACCTGATACCTTTACCCTTGTATGGTTCAGGTTTACGCAAACCACGGATCTTGGCAGCTACCTGCCCTATGAGTTGTTTATCTGTCCCCTCCAGCATGATTTTAGGATTTTCCCCTTTTTCCTGTGCTGTTGCCAGTTTCAGTTCTTTAGGAATCTCAAAAATGATATTATGAGAATAACCCAGAGCAAGGTCCAGCAGGTTTCCCTGGTTGGAAGCTTTAAAACCGACACCGATGAGTTCAAGCTGTCTCTTATAACCTTCCGTAACTCCCTTGACCATATTCGACAACAATGAACGATATAAACCGTGCAGCGCGCGATGACGGATCTGGTCGGTAGGCCGTGAAATTTCAATTTTATTTTCTTTCACTTCCACCTTGATATCACGGTCGATAACCTGTTTCAGTTCACCTTTCGGGCCTTTGACCGTTACCGTATTACCGGTACCCACAGTAACTGTGATTCCGTTGGGAATGAGAACCGGTTTTTTACCTATCCTGGACATATTTTCTAATTTGAGAATTTGATCCCGACATATGCGGGAGTAATAATTTTTGACGTTCACTCTCACACTCTCACACTCTCACACTTTCTTAATATACGTGACAAAGAACCTCTCCACCCACATTCTGCGCTTTTGCATCTTTATCTGTCATTACACCTTTTGAGGTGGATACAATAGCGATTCCCAAACCGTTTTTTACACGTTTAAATTCAACGGGACTCGCGTACTGTCGCAGACCAGGACGGCTCACTCTTTCAAGGCTGCGTATTGCAGGTTCCTTTGTGGATGGATCGTACTTCAGTGCGATCTTGATCACGCCCTGTTTGCTATCGTCCTCAAATTTGTATTTGAGAATATAGCCCTTGTCGTACAAAATTTCTGTCATACGCTTTTTCAGGTTCGAAGCAGGAATCTCTACTATCCGGTGATTCGCCATTTGCGCATTACGGATTCGGGTGAGAAAATCTGCTATAGGATCTGTTACCATTTTGTATCTATTAAAAACTTTATAAATTATTTTCGTTGGCAGTTGGCAGTTGACGGTTTTTATTTCGATCTCGCAATAAAATACGGTCAACGGTCAGCGGTCAGCGGTTATCGATTTTACCAGCTCGCTTTTCTTACACCCGGAATTTTCCCCTGCAGTGCCATATCCCGGAACATATTCCTGGATACACCAAAGTAACGGATATAACCACGTGGTCTGCCTGTTAACTGGCAACGGTTTTTCAAACGCACCGGCGATGCATTCTTTGGTAGCAGATCAAGTGCTTTATAATCACCTGCAGCTTTTAATGCAGCACGTCTGTCAGCATATTTTGCAACCATCCTTTCCCGTTTCCTTTGTCTGGCTTTGACTGATTCTTTGGCCATGAATTTTTATTAATTGATTTAAATTCAGCTTTAATTAATTGGTATCCTCTTTTTTTGCATTCCTGAAAGGCATCCCAAGTGCTTTCAGCAGTTCAAAAGCTTCCTCATTACTCTTTGCTGTTGTAACAAACGTAATATCCATCCCCGTAATCTTGTTCACTTTATCAATATCCACTTCCGGGAAAATGATTTGTTCTGTAATACCCATGGTATAGTTCCCGCGACCGTCAAATGCTTTTTCACTCACACCTTTAAAATCACGCACACGCGGAAGGGCCGCAGCAACCAGTCGATCCAGGAATTCATACATCTTTATTCCGCGCAGCGTTACACGGGCTCCAATCGGAATTCCTTTCCGTAATTTGAAATTGGAAATATCCTTTTTTGAAATCGTAGATACTGCTTTCTGACCCGTTATGGTAGTCAGTTCTTCAATGGTGATGTCCACCAGTTTCTTATCAGATACAGCACCGTTAATACCACGGTTCAGGCAGATTTTTTCCAGTTTAGGTGCCTGCATAACTGAGGTATACCCGAATTTCTTAACTAATGCGGGAATAACTTCCTTCTTGTATTTTTCTGCCAGTCGGGCAGTGTATTTCGTTGTGCTCATTATTTTATTACCTCCCCTGATTTTTTAGCTATACGAATAAGTTTTCCATTTTCTCTGGTACGTTTTGCTTTGGAAGGACCGCCAGTTTTAGCATCCCACAGCAGTACATTCGAAATATGAATAGGTGCTTCCAGCTTGAGAATTCCACCCTTTGTATTCTGGGCAGAAGGCTTGGTATGTTTTGTAACGACATTAACTCCTTCAATCAATACTTTCGACGTATCCGGAAATACTTCCAGCACCTTACGCGATTTTTTGAGGTCTTTATCGTCCCCTGAAATTACCACCACTTTATCACCCTTTTTTATATTGAATTTGGGTTTGAATCTGCTGTCCATTTCTTACTTTTTTTTTGCTTAAAGCCCAAAGCCTAAAGCTTAAAGCCTTTTTAAAATATTTTAATTACTAGTTCTCATTTCAAAATACCTGAACAGCTTTGGGCTTTGGGCCTTAAGCTTTAGGCTTATAAAACTTCCGGTGCCAGCGAAATAATTTTCATATATCCTTTATCACGAAGTTCTCGGGCAACCGGCCCGAAAATACGTGTACCCCTTGGTTCATCACTCGGGTTCAGTAATACCACGGCGTTATCATCGAAACGGATATAAGAACCATCTTTCCGGCGTAGTTTGTTCTTGGTACGAACAATAACAGCCTTGGTCACGGTTCCCTTCTTGATACCTCCGGCAGGCAGTGCATCTTTTACTGTTACTACAATTTTATCTCCGATTTTAGCATAATCCTGGCCGCTGTTTCCTAATACACGGATGCACAATACTTCTTTGGCTCCACTATTATCTGCAACGTTTAGTCTGCTTTCCTGCTGTATCATGTAATACTTTTTATAGAATGAATTATTTCGCTTTCTCCACTATTTCAACCAGGCGCCAACGCTTGGTCTTACTTAATGGACGGCTTTCCATGATCCGCACTACATCACCGATACTGCACTCGTTCTTTTCATCGTGGGCATGAAACCTGGTTGTTTTTTTCAGGAACTTTCCATAAATCGGATGCTGTACTTTTCTCTCAACTGCAACAACTACAGTCTTATCCATTTTGTTGCTGCTGACAACCCCGATTCTTGTTTTCCGTAAATTTCTATCTAACATAATACTAATTTGATATGTTTTAAATCAGTCCCTGGCCGGATCTAAATAATACTTAGACTTTTTCTGCGGACGGTTTCCCGATTTTTCTTTTGGTCAATTCTGTTTTCAGCCTGGCGATATCTTTTCTGATCATCCGGATGTTTACCGGACTTTCCAGTGGTGATATCGCATGAGCAAATTCCAGTTTTTTCAAACGCTGTTCATCTTCACGTACCTTGGCATGGAGGTCTGTTTCACTCAGGTCTTTCAGGTTGTTTACAAAATCATTTCTCTTTGACATCTTGATTAATTTGAATTATAACGCAATCACATCTGGTTAACAAACCGTCAGCTGGAAGCTGCCCGTCAGGCATTGACCCGTTCCATGA
>JABDDT010000090.1:0-1394 GCA_013287475.1 Bacteroidota bacterium | reverse complement strand
CTTCTTTTGCAACGGCTTCTGTAACTCCATCTGCTTCAAAAAGCATACGTCCCGGTTCCACCACAGCCGCCCAATATTCAGGATTACCTTTACCCTTTCCCATTCTCACTTCCTGTGGTTTTTTTGTAATCGGCTTGTCAGGGAATACGCGGATCCACACATTTCCTTCTCTCTTCATGGAACGGGTCAATGCCTGACGGGCAGCTTCCAGCTGACGGTTTGTTAACCAGATTCCTTCGAGAGCCTTCAGTCCGTATGAACCAAAAGAAATATCCGTGCCTCTTTTAGCCACTTCGCGTATTCTGCCTTTTTGTGCTTTCCTATGTTTACTCCTTTTGGGCTGCAACATGTTGCTTCAATTTGAAAATTTGTTAATTACTATCTTCTTCCTCCGCCTCCACCGCCTCTGCGTTCTCCACCACCGGAACCACCACCTCTTCTTTCACCTCCACGGCCACGGTCTTCACGATCCTTGATTTCGTCCCTTCTTTCTCTTCTGTCACTAACATCTGTTTTACCACCTACAAAATTCGGATTCAGATCACGTTTTGTTAGCACTTCTCCCTTGCTGATCCAAACTTTGACACCGATTTTTCCGTATACAGTCAGTGCAAACACACTGGCATAATCAATATCCATACGAAGTGTATGCAAAGGTGTACGTCCGGATTTAATTTCTTCAGTACGGGCAATTTCAGATCCACCCAAACGACCGCCAACTTTTACTTTAATTCCTTCGGCACCCATCCGTAGCGCTGAAGCAATGGCCATTTTAATGGCTCTTTTATAATTGATACGGTTTTCAATCTGGCGGGCAATGGTGTCCGCAACTATATTCGCATCCAGTTCAGGTCTTCTGATCTCCAGAATATTGATCTGAACATCTTCCTTGCCTGTCAGTTTTTTCAACTCTTCCTTAATACGGTCAACTTCACCACCGCCTTTTCCGATTATGATACCGGGCTTGGAGGTATGAATGGTTACGATAAGCTTGTTAAGCGTACGCTCAATGACGATCTTGGCAATTCCGCCTTTGTTGATACGCGCATTGAGATAGGTTCTGATTTTATTATCCTCTATCAGTTTGACAGAATAATCTTTTTTATTACCGAACCAGTTGGATTCCCATCCGCGGATGATTCCCAGCCTCGCACCTATAGGATTTGTTTTCTGACCCATGTATCTTATTAGTTTTTACTTTTTACTTTCAATTTTCTCATCTACTATCAATGTCACATGGTTACTGCGTTTACGAACCCGGTAACCACGTCCCTGAGGAGCAGGACGCATGCGCTTTAATACTCTTGCTCCGTCAACAAATATTGTTTTCACCAACAGTCCCGCATCAGCTGCGCTTTTACCTTCATTCTTTGATTCCCAGTTTTTAACTGCAG
>JABDDT010000089.1 GCA_013287475.1 Bacteroidota bacterium | reverse complement strand
TGGAAGAAATTTTTGGTGAGATCCGTGACGAATATGATACGGAAGAATTTGAAGAAAAGAAATTATCCAACGAGGAATTTATTTTTGCTGGAAGGCTTGAACTCGATTATCTCAATGAGAAGTATGATATGGATTTCCCCGAAAATGAGTCCGAAACCCTTTCAGGTTTTATCATTAACCGCCATGAAGCCATTCCCCGATTAAAAGAACATATCATTATCGACGATTATGAGTTTGAGATCCTCAGTGTAAGCGATACCCGCATAGAGATGGTAAAGATGAGACTCCTTAAATAAGCTTAACGCCTAAAGCTTAATACTTAACGATTGAAACATTTAGATCTTACTTTGAAACAGTTAGTTTTCATTAACAGTTTTAGGCTTTAGGCTTTATGCTTAGGTATTGAGTTCATTTCAATTTACCTTTGCGACGCCTTAATAAATAGTAATCCAGAGTACCATGGCTTTAAACTTTTTTAAGAGGACCCCGGGGCAGGCAGAAATGTCATTTATCGAACATCTTGAAGCATTGCGCTGGCATATAGTACGTTCTGTACTTGCCATCGTGGTACTGGCAGTTTTTGCTTTTATTAAAATTGACTGGATATTTGAGCATATCATTATGGGGCCGCTAAAACAGAATTTTCTGTCGGTGGTTGGCCTGTGTAACCTGAGTCACTTCCTGCATATCGGCGATACGCTTTGTTTACCTGCTGCCAATGTGCAATTGCAAACAACAGCCTTTGGATCCCAGTTTATCTCCAGTATAACGATTGCCTGCGTTTGCGGATTTATTATTGCCTTTCCCTATATATTCTGGGAATTCTGGCGTTTTGTTAAGCCAGCACTTTCTCCCAAAGAAATTAAAAGCTCCCGGGGTGGATGTTAAAGTTTCAAACATCAGACGAAAAATATCCACCCATGCCTGGGGTATTACTGTTTTCTTGATTATAAATTCCCACAAAGGAGAGAGAGTCTCACCCACGAGCAAGCCAAAAATAACAAGGAAAAGATTGAATCCTATTAGCAGGGCACTGATAAAACGACTCGGTGTATCAAGGAAACCAGAAAGTAGGATACTGCGTTTAAGACCCTGTTTTTTCCTTATTTCAATGGTCAGCCGGTTCGCATTGGCAAATGCAATCTCAATGCCGGCAAAAAAAATGATCATCAGCCAGGCGATGATGATCCAGATAAGGGTATTGGTATTGATCATTCAAATACGAATTTAGGTTGAAAGGCCGAAAACTTAAAACTTTGGTATGAGTAATGAGATAACCCATAACCCTTAGTCCACTACTCCCCAAACCTTTCCGTAGGTAAAAGCCCCTCCCGTGTAAGAAAGTCCGAAATTACTCGCCGGGCTTCTTCGCAGGCCGTCTGAAGATTATCGTTGATGATGATTTTATTGAAATGATGACGAAAAGAGATTTCATATGCAGCTTTATTAAGTCTGTCCTGAAGTGCCTCGACAGATTCGGTGGCCCGAAGTTCCAGCCTCCTTTTCAATTCCTCAATGGAAGGAGGCTGTACAAAAATGGAAAGACTTTCATCAGGAAATTGTTCCTGCACATGAATGGCACCTTTCACATCGATATCAAGGATAGGGATTTTATTATTTGACTGGATCCTTTGAAGTTCAGTTTTTAAAGTACCATAATACCTTCCTTCATAAACCATTTCCCATTCCACAAATTCCTGGTTTTTTATCTTATGCTGGAATTCCTCCAGTGTCATAAAATAATAATCAACACCATTTATTTCATCCTGTCGCTGTGGACGGGTTGCAGCAGAAACAGAAAAAGCCAGCTGAGGAAAGTGATGAAGCAGATATCGGGTGATTGAAGTTTTTCCCGCGCCTGATGGTGCAGTAATGATGATCAGCATCGGAAATATTTAAATTCTTTTAATCGAGGCCCCCAGGCGATTGAGCCTTTCGTCAATATATTGATAACCCCGGTCGATCTGATCAATATTCTGAATAACACTTTTCCCTTCTGCGCTCATAGCCGCAATCAGTAGAGATACCCCCGCACGAATATCCGGACTGCTCATAGTAATACCGCGCAGTTTGTGCATTCTTCCTAAACCGATCACTGCTGCGCGATGCGGATCACAAAGAATTATCTGCGCTCCCATATCCAATAGTTTGTCAACAAAAAATAAGCGGCTTTCAAACATTTTTTGATGAATAAGTACACTTCCTTTTGCCTGAGTGGCAACCACAAGCAATACGCTAAGCAGGTCGGGAGTGAGTCCCGGCCATGGATGATCATAAATCGTGAGAACAGACCCGTCTAGATATGTTTGTATTTCGTATAATTCCTGCCGGGGAACAAAAATATCGTCGTTTTGAATTTCAAGCCTGATTCCCAATTGACGGAATTTATCGGGTATTTGACCCAGCTCATTTACATGGGCATCTTTGATCAGTATTTCACTCTGCGTCATGGCAGCCATACCGATAAAAGAACCGATTTCGATCATATCTGGCAACATCCGGTGTTCAGTGCCCCCCAGTTCAACCACTCCCTCAATTACCAGCAGATTGCTGCCGATGCCGTTGATTTTTGCCCCCATACGATTTAACATCCTGCACAGCTGTTGAATATAAGGCTCACATGCGGCATTATAAATAGTAGTTATTCCTGTTGCAAGACAGGCAGCCATCATAATATTGGCTGTACCCGTTACTGAAGGTTCTTCCAGTAGCAGGTAAGTTCCTATAAGTTCGGGAGCTTCAAGTCGGAAATAATCATCCCCCGGATCGTAGGAAAACCGGGCACCGAGTTTTTCGAAGCCAGTCATATGCGTATCCAGCCTTCTTCTGCCAATCTTATCGCCACCTGGTTTAGGAACAAATGCTTTTTTAAATCTTGCCAGCAGGGGTCCTGCAAGCATTACAGATCCACGAAGTCTCCCGCTTTTTTTGCGAAATGTTTCACTGTTCAGATATTCCACATTAACATCATCTGCCTGGAAACTGCATACGTGACGTGAACTGCGATCTGTTTTTACACCCATCTCCTGCAGAACTTCAATCAGCAGGTTGACATCAAGAATGTCGGGAATATTTGAAATGGTAATTTTGCCTTTGGATAATAAAACAGCACTAATCACCTGCAGTGCTTCGTTTTTTGCCCCCTGGGGAACGATGTCACCTTTCAACCGTTTACCACCCGTAACTTCAAAGGCATTCATTCAATATCTTTTCTTTTTGAATTTACCTCCGCGATCGTTATTCCGGTTGTTATTATTATTATTTCTCTGAAATTTCTGATTGCGCTTATTACGATCATAACCATAGCCACCGCTTCTTTCCCGATTTTCGTTTGGACGGAAGCTGCGTACAAAAGGAGTATTGGTAAATTCCAGTTGTCCGTTGGTTATAGCACTGAGTTCTCCCTGGATAGCATCGTCATGAACCGTTTCCTTATGCCAGTTATTATAAGCCAGTTTCATGTAATAAGCAATGGCATTTGCAAATCCGTTTTTCTTTTCAGGATTTTCTTCCTGCAAAGCTTTATCAATAATCAGCTCGAGATTTTTACCAAGATGCGCATGTTTGGGATATCGTTTCGGATAAGGAAGCGGATCAGATTTTACTTTAAGCGTTTCTGCAGTTGGTATCGGGTAAGGAGATGAAACATCCAGTTTGAAATCAGAAATCAAAAAAAGATGATCCCATAATTTATGACGGAAATCCTCCACATTTTTAAGGTGGGGATTCAGAAATCCCATCAATTCAATCACTACTGCCGCGTTTTTTTCACGTACTTCAGGATCTTCGATGGTAAGCAGGTATTCTATCATCCGCTGGATATGGCGGCCGTATTCACGCATAATCAGATGATTACGCGTTGTATTGTATTCCATTATGTAGTATTTAAGCCTGACAAACGTACGGAAAAAAATCAGTTCACAATAACCTTGGTCAGGAACTGCTTGTTATTGGCCGGATTCACCGCCCTGAGGAAGTAAATACCGCTGGCTGGTTTTACTGTAAGATCCATATTAGTCATGGTATTTCCTACAAGTTGAACCTGTTTTCTTTCAATAATCTGACCTGAAGTACTCAACAGTTCCAGATTGAAATTACCGGTTTGTTGTTCATCAAACTGAACAAATATATTCTGGTTCACAGGATTTGGATATATCTGGATACCTGGACGCTGATCTGCCTGTTGAAGGTTTACTGCTTTAACTATTGAATAGACGACGTTTCCTTCCGGATCGGTGCGTTTGATGCGGAAGTATATTTCTCCCACATTAGTCTGAGAAGTGTTGTATTGATACTGGAATTGTGCAACAGTACCCGTTGGAGCAGATCCAGCCGGGACGGTTCCTGCTGGTTGCCAGTTTTCGTTGTCTTTACTATATTCAATTTCATATACTATGCCATTTTGATCAATTGTGCCAAGCCATTGTAGTGAGACAATACCATTTTGTTTATATGCCGAAAAATTACTGATGGCTGTTCCCAATGGAACTGTTGGACACCAGTAATAAGTGAGATGAAGTGTACCACCAATTACAGTAGTCACTGATGAATTGTAATTGGATCCGCCATCGAGAGTAATCAAACCTCCATTAATGGAATAAGTGAAACCTACTGTTCCCGTACCGAGGTATGCTGCATTACCACCTGCAGACCCGAAGCCATTCGGAAAAGAAATGATGTTTTCAGGTCCATACGTTATTGTATCTCCGGGCATTCCGAACGGAGCCAGTGTATCATAGCCATGGACAGAGTTATAAACGTGCGTTAGTGTAATTCCCGGGCCTGAAATTTTATTCGTAAGTGTTAACTGAAAAAGAAAGGCAGTACTGTCAGGCCCAGTATTACCAGCACCCGTAACCGAAGTACCCATAATGGTATCGTGTAGTGACACACAACTCAGATTCCCGATAGCAGGATTGAACTGCTGAAATGTAAATACCAGAGAACTCGCCGTAGTTGGGGAAATAGTAATAGACTGATCAATAGCTGTTGCCGGGAGTCCACCGGTACATGTACATTGTGCGTATATGGATGACTGATAGAAAATTTGTAAACATGCTAAAAGCATGAAACCCCTGAAGTAAAGATTTTTCATAGTACGGATTTTGATGACGGATGACGGATGACGGAAAACAAACCACTGTAAATTTATCTAATATCAACCTCGAATCACAGCGCGTAAATACGTAAAACCTTGCCTCGTAATTTCCGAAACTTTATTCTCCTGGGAAATCAGTGGAACCTACAGTTTTTTCCTATTAACTTTGCCTTTCAAAGCCAAACGCGTAATGCTCAACGCTGAACGCTAAGATATTAATTATGAGCTGGTTACATGATTTAATCCCTCCATTTATAAGTATCTGAATCTAAAAAATGACTGAATCTTCAATACAAATACAGGTAAGCCTGGATGAAAATAAAATGCCCGTGCAAATCAGCTGGAGCGCCCCGGATAATTCTGTTGAAAATACAAGAAAAGCCAAGGCATTTCTTCTTTCCCTTTGGGATGGCTCAGACAAGGCAGCCCTGCGGATTGACTTGTGGACAAAAGATATGATGGTGGATGAAATGGAGGATTTTTTCTATCAGACCCTGATGACAATGGCCGATACCTATCAGAGAGCCACAAGGCACGATGATTTAGCAGCTGAAATGAAGAACTTTGCCCGTAGTATTTATCAGAAATCAAGGGCAAAACAATTAAAAGAAAATAAATTATAATTTATACCATGAGCCTCGAACAAAAAGTAATGGCGGACCTGAAAACAGCCATGCTGGCAAAAGATGAGAAAGCGCTCCGCTCACTGCGCGCCATTAAAGCGGCGATATTACTGGCAAAAACTTCTGAAGGTGCAGGTGGGGATTTGAAGGAAGAGGATGAAGTAAAACTTCTTCAAAAACTATTAAAGTCCAGAAAGGATTCACTGGAAATATATAATACCCAAAATCGTAAAGACCTGGCCGTAAAGGAGGAAGAGGAGATTGCAATTATTGAGAAATTTCTTCCTGCCCAGATGAGCCAAGAGGATCTAAAAATAGCACTCAGGAAAATCATTGCTGATACAGGCGCCAGTTCTCCAGCGGACATGGGAAAAGTAATGGGTGTGGCTACCAAGCAGCTGGCAGGAAAGATAGATGGCAAAAGTATTAGTACAACTGTAAAGGAACTTCTGGCAAAATAATTAGGCTTCTCCGGAGGTTGAAATATCAATCTTCTTGATTTAATATCCGTTTTTGAAAAGGCTTTGGAATGGCTTTACAATTCGCTTATTTAAGCTTCATAACAGCAATACCTGCAAAATCAAATATTTTGATTTTAAAGTTGGCTTTAGTTTATTACCGGTAAGTCAATTCTGGTCGGATATTGAGGAGAAAAATAAATTGTCTGAGTCGCTTTTATAAAATCAGATTCTTTTGCTTCGAAAATATTGGGAATAAATTTTTGAGGATTGCGGTCGATCATGGGGAACCAGCTGCTTTGCACCTGAATCATGAGTCTATGGCCTTTTTTAAACTTATGATTTACCTGGTGAAGGCCAATCAGGAATTCCTCCGGTTTACCGGGAATCAGTGCTTCGGGATTTGAGAAGCTCTTCCTGAATTTACCCCGGAAAACTTCCATACTAACGGGTAATTGATAACCGCTCATTTTGAAATTAGCAGAGTCCCAATCGGGATAAACATCAATCAGCTTTACAATCCAGTCTGCATCAGTACCAGAAGTGGATGCAAATAAATGAGCATTTACTGCACCGGTTATAACAAGATCCTCTTTTAAAGAATCGGAAGTAAAGCTGATAACATCCGGACGTGTATAAACAAATCGCTGATCCTCTACCTGCCAGGTCCGCCAGCGGCTGCCCTTTCCATATGTTTCCTCTATAGGTAAGGTCCTGTAAGGAACGGGCTTTTGCGGATCACTGATATATGATATGGATCCCTCCTCAGAAGGTTTTATAAATCCTGCCTTAAGCCCCTGGCCGGCATATAAAGGGCGTATCGTGGCCTGCTTAGGAGGCCATGTATCATAAGTCTTCCATTCATTTGACCCTGTTTGAAAAATATATGCTTCTTCGAATTTCCCATCTCCAATTCCTTTCAGGTAATAATCGAACCATTTTTTCTGAAGCCTTCGAAATTCCTCACCAGTATTACTTCCCAAGGCAATCATACCAATACTATCAGCCTTGTTCCTTCCCCACTGTCCATGAAACCATGGACCAAGCACCAGATGATTTTTATGTTCGTCATCCATTTTTTCCATATAGTTATACATCAGCTGCGGGCCATTCAGGTCTTCCTGATCATAATAACCTCCTACATGGAGTTGTGGAATTTCAACTTTTTTTACATAAGAGAGCGGTGAATTTTTTTGCCAGAAACTATCATAATCCGGATGTTTGACAAAATTGTTCCAGGTAGGGATTCTATTATGAAAATATTTCTCATTAACATTCTTCAGACTTCCCAATTGCAGGTACCAATTGAAGAGATCAAAAGCAGGAAAAGGAAATGAACTATCGGTTGTCTTGTCACCTTCTACTTCGTAAGTATACTCAAATCCATAACTTAAACGAAAAGCTCCGTTGTGATGAAAATCATCACCCAAAAAAAGATCGCCCATACAGGCTTGTTCGGATGAGGCTTTCAGCGCCGGATGCGGATCAACTGCACCTGCAAGCGCCAGCCAGCCGGGATAAGAAATTCCTGTAATTCCTGCTTTCCCATTATTGTTTTTAATGTTATGAAGGAGCCACTCTATTGTATCCCATGTATCGGTACTCTCATCTGCAGCACCTTTTATAATCTGGTGAATCAGGGGTTGATGAATTTGCATATTACCCTGACTTTTATATTTCCCTCGAATATCCTGGAAAACAAAAATGTATCCTTCAGGGGCCATATTTAAGAACGAAAAATTTTTAGGGAGAGTAATTGTCTGCTTTCCTTCCGGATAACCGCTATCAATGCCGTAAGGTGTTCGGACGATGAGGAAGGGATAAGAACTATTTTGATTTTCAGGCGTCAGTACGATAGTATTCAATAAGATTCCATCCCTCATAGGGATCATATAACTCGTTTTTACATATTTCAGAGAATCGGGTAACTGCGAAAAAGCAAAAAAGTGAAACCCTGCCAATACAGTCAGGAGAAAGAATTTTTTCATACAAAATGTTAAAGCAGATTATTCATAAATCCTGAGACGGGCTCTGAGTGTTTCTGTTTCCTGTTGAAGTTCTTTAATTTTTTCCAACAAATGTTTCAAAGCATCTATCCCGGGAATATTGATATCCAGTTCGTAATACATACGGCTGAATTTCTCCAGTTCAGTTAGTTCTTCTTTCAAAATAAATCGTTGATTTTCTTTGTAACTTATAGAAATCAACCCATAAGATTCCAGGGATTCAATGAAAGTTCGTTCCACATGATAATAGGAACAAAACGTTTCGACAGGTATAATTTCTTCTGACATACTTTTTGTTTTATCTCATTTTTGAAAGTTCGGCAAAAAGTTCTTTTTCTCTCGCAGTAAGATTTTTCGGAATTAAAATATTATAAGTAACAAACAGATCACCAAATGATCCTTCATGTTTATAAACCGGAAAGCCCTTGCCTTTCAGCCTTGCCTTCATTCCATTCTGTGTTTCAGGATTAACCTTGAGCTTGATTTTCCCGTCCAGGGTATCGACCATCACATCTCCACCCAATACAGCAGTATACAGATCCAGGTTCAGCGTGATATATAAATCATTTCCTGCCCTTTTAAAAACAGGATCAGGTTCTATCCTGAAAGTGATATATAAATCTCCCTGGGGACCGCCATTCGCACCAGGTGCGCCATGATTTTTCAATCGGATAACCTGTCCGTCTTCTACCCCCGCCGGTATGGTTATGCGAACATTTTTTTCGTTGACTGTTAAAGTCTGGCTATGTGTTTTTGCCGCATCACGAAGTGAGAGATGCAGTTCGGCCTGGTAATCCTGTCCCCTGAATTTTGTATTTCGAGATCCTGAGGCACGTGCACCCGAACCGAACATTTGTTCAAAAAAATCAGAATATTGACCTTCACCAAAATCCTCCCCACCTCCAAAATCAGCAAATGGATTTGCAGATTGCCCTGATCTTCTCTGGCCTGAATAAGCACCTGACTGTCGGCTCTTTTCAAACTCCTCTGCTTTTTCCCAGTTTTCTCCATACTGCTCTCCGTACTGGTCGTATTTTTTTCTTTTCTCGGGATCGCTGAGCACTTCATTGGCCTCGTTGACCTGCTGAAATTTTTTATGCGCTTCCTTATCTTTAGGATTGAGGTCAGGATGTAATTTTCTCGCGAGTTTGCGATAAGCTTTTTTGATATCTTCTTCAGATGCGGTTTTGGAAACTCCCAGAATTTTATAATAGTCAGTATATGCCATATGCGTCCTGGTTATACCAGTTCTTTGACAACATTCCAGATTACTTTTGGTTTACCTAGGGTATAATAGTGCAATACGGGGACACCCGCTTTTTTTAATTCACGGCTCTGCTGCAACAACCATTCGGTACCAATCTGTTCTACATCTTCATCTGTTTTGCATTTCGTTACCGCATTGGAAAGGTCTGCGGGGATGTCTACATGAAAAACTTTTGGTAAAAGGCTGAGTTGCTTTTTATTCGTGATGGGTTTCAATCCGGGGATAATCGGCACTTCAATCCCATTCTCCCTGCAGGCCTTGACGAAATCAAAAAATTTCTGATTATCAAAAAACATCTGTGTCGTAACATATTCCGCACCTGCATCTACTTTTGCTTTCAGAAACGACAGGTCGGTAGCCAGATTGGGGGATTCAAAATGCTTTTCAGGATAACCCGCGACTCCAATACAGAAATTGGTTTTACTACCGTTTTTAATATCTTCTTCAAGATAGATCCCCTGATTCAGATTCACTACTTGTTTTAATAAATCCAGGGCATATTGGTTTCCCCCAGGCTCTGGTGTAAACGCGGCTTCATTTTTTGGAGCATCACCCCTCAGTACAAGCACATTATCAACCCCCAGGAAATGCAGATCGATCAATGCATCTTCGGTTTCACGTTTCCCGAATCCACCGCAGATCAGATGGGGAACTGCGTCGACCTGGTAATGATTCATAATGGCAGCACAAATACCAACTGTTCCGGGCCTTTTTCTAACTTCCACTTTCTCGAAAGTGCCATCACTCTTCTTTTTGAACATCGTTTCACTGCGATGATAAGTCACGTTAATAAATGCCGGCTTAAACTCCATCAGGGGGTCCAGGTGATCATATATCGAACTGATTGTCTTCCCTTTCAAAGGCGGAAGAATTTCAAAGGAAACAGCACTATCATTTGACTGGCGGATGTGATCAATAACCTTCATCAGTGGGTTCCAGAACGGTTTATTTGTGGATTGCAAACTTAATTCAATAGCACTATAACACAAGCACCTGTTAAACTATTTTAAAATGAATCGATTACACATTCTTCTGGTATTTTTGCTCAAATTTTACAGGAATTGAATCTCACTATTCATACAAAAGATCTGGTCAAAACCTATCACAACCGCACAGTGGTTGACCATGTTTCCGTAAATGTAAAACAGGGCGAAATTGTCGGTTTACTCGGACCCAATGGTGCGGGTAAAACAACGACTTTTTATATGGTGGTTGGTCTTATCAAGCCCGATGAGGGCCGGGTTTTTCTGGACGACCGGGATATCACCCGACTGCCAATGTATAAAAGAGCCCAGCTAGGCCTGGGATATCTTCCCCAGGAAGCTTCTGTTTTCCGCAAACTCTCTGTGGAGGATAATCTCAAAGCCATTCTGGAAATGACCAAAATGACTAAGAAGGACCAAAAGGAAAAGCTCGAAGCACTTCTGGATGAATTCCGTCTGCACCATGTACGTAAAAACAACGGAGATTCCCTG